>CAZMIS010000059.1:0-14199 GCA_964566325.1 uncultured Anaerolineales bacterium | reverse complement strand
CAAGTTTCTTGCCGGGGCGCATCCTGCGACGCGGGATGGGTAACTCAGAATGACAAGATCCACGCCGACAGACTACTGAGCCGTCTTGTCGCGGGACGGGTCCTGCTCCACGATCGCAGGGTAGCACCGCTGGCCCACGGTGAACAGATCGCCCAGCGAGAGCGCCTTCCAGATCGGTCCCCTCACCGTCACCTCGCCGCTGCCCAGCGCCTGGCGCAGGCTCAGTTCGTCGAGCAGGATCCGGTGGAACGTGTCGCCGGTCATCTGGATCTCCAGATCGGCCATCACATCGTCGTCGCCGAACGTCGTGAGGACGGGCCGCTTCCGGCCATGGACGATGATGGAGGCAGCGGGATCGGTCGTGGTCAGGCGAATGTTGAGGTTGGCCCGGCCGATCGCCTCCAGGGTCAGGGGGTACTGCTCGCTGATGGCGGCAAACAACGCTCGCATCTGCCGGTAATACGTCTCGGAATCACTGAAATAGGACATGCTTTCACCCCGCGACGGCTGTCCGGTTATCGGACGGCCGCTTCTGTTCGATGCGGCACATCATATCACAGATCGGGCGGAGGGGCTTGACACCGGTGCGGCGCGGTGATATAGTCGGTTTATGACGCACTGCGTCATAGACTCGGGAGGTAAACAACATGGACACAGGTGAGTTCCTGGATGAGGTGTCGGCCGAGGCTGAAGACGTGGCTTCGGAGGTTCAGGCCGCGGCGGAGGACGCGGCAGAGCAGGCCAGGCATGAGGGCCAGGACGCGGTTGACACCATCAAGCGGATGGTTAAGGACGCGGGCGAACGCGTCGAGCGGCTGCCCGTCCCGAAACATGTGAAGAAGGTCGCCAGGGAGGTTGCGACCCAGGTGAAACAGGGCGCCCAGGACCTCGAGAAGAATCCGCTCGCTCAGGCAGTGCACAAGGTGCTGCTGGCCAGCATCGGCGCAGCGGCGTTGGCGCAGGACGAGGTCGAGGACTTCGTCAATCGGTTGGTCGAGCGCGGGAGCATCGCCGAGGCCGATGGCAAGCGGATGGTCAAGGAGATCCTGGAGGAGCGGCGGGCGCAGATGTCGCGCGCAGGCGATCGCGCCCAGGATGTCGCTGCGGGGGTGTCGGAGGGCTCGCGGCGCCTGGCCGATGACCTGGAGCAGCGCATCGAGGGCGTCCTGACGCGCATGAACATCCCCTCGAAGGAGGAAATCGAGGCCCTGAGCGCGAAGATCACGTCTCTGACGAAGAAGGTCGACGAGCTGAAGAAGTCCGAGTAGCGCGCATGACGCTCATCAAGCGCTATCCGAACCGCAAGCTCTACGACACGTCGGCCCGGCAGTATGTCTCGCTTGAAGCCGTCGCTGCGCTGATCCGCGGCGGCGAGACCGTGCAGGTGATCGAGCACGGCAGCGGCGAGGACATCACCGCGCTGATCCTGACTCAGATCATCTCCGAGCAGGAGCGGCGCGGTGGCTTCCTACCGCTGGAGGTACTGACCGGGCTGGTGCAGGCGGGCGGCACGACCCTGGCGGCCCTGCGCCGCGGGCTGAGCGACCCGCTGGACCTCCTGCGCCAGGTCGACGAGGAGATCGCGGCCCGCATCGAACGGCTTGTGGGCGCAGGCGAGCTGGCCGCCGAAGAGGGCGGGCGGCTGGCACAGAAGCTGCTGGGGCTCGGCCGCGCGGGCCACAGCGAGGCTACATGGTCCGAGGAGGCGCTGGCACGGGCGCTCGCCGGCCACCGGCTGCCTTCACGCGCCGACGTGGACCGGCTGTCCGCGCTGCTGGACGAGCTGGCGGGCCAGGTGGAGAGCCTTCAGGCCGCGCGGGGGCTCAGGTCACCAGGTCCGAAGGCAGGTGATCCACCCGGTTGAGATAGCGGATGCTGACGCGTCCGTCCGGGCGGAGGCGGACGCGCGTGATGCCGGTGTTGTCGTGGTGGAAGAAGGTCGGCGCGTCGACCGGGACGCCGGCCAGGGCGCGAATCAGATAGGCGCCGAAGCCGCCGTGCGTGACGATGGCGACCCGCTCCGTGCTCGCACACTGCTTGCGCAACTCGGCCGCGACCCGCTCGGCCCGCGCCAGAAACGCATCCCACTCCTCCCGGCCAGCGCGCCACCACCCGTCGCGTCCGACCTCTTGCGGCAGGACGGCGTGCGGAAAGCGATCTGCGATCTCCTGCCGCGTCATCCCGGGATAGCCGCGGATGCCCTCCGGCTCACCGTGGTCGAGCCACATCCCGCCCTCTTCGTGCACGTCGACCCACACGTGCGGCTGCAACTGCAGCGTCCGGCCGATCGCCGTCGCGGTCTGAAGCGCGCGCATCATGGCGCTGCAATAGAGGCGACTGATCCCCATGCCGGCCGCGGGCGCGTCGAATGGCTGCCCCTCGATCTCGGCCGTTTCGTGGTCGATCCCGTTGGCAAGATGCGCGGCCACGAGCTCAGCCTGGCGAAGTCCGATCGCGGTCAGCGGTGGGTCTACGACGCGCACAGACTCGTCGTAGAGGGCATTGTTGGTCGATTGGGCGTGCCTGACGATGTAGAGTTCCATAGGGCGGAGATTGTACCACGGGGCAGCACGCCTGCGAAATTCGAGCCAGGAATTCCAGATGGCGTCGGCTTTTCCTGCCGCAGAGTGCGCAGAGTGCTCAGAGTGATGGTGAGAGGCTGCCAGACCTCATTCCCCTCTGGGTGCTCTGCGTTCTCTGCGGCAAAGAAATGGTCACAGGTCGGCCAGGATCTTCCAGTAGCTCTCGAGCCGCATCCTGGACAGGCGGCCGCTGCGCATCGCGGATTTCACCGCGCACCACGGCTCCGCCGTGTGTGTGCAGTCCCCATACTGGCACTCGCCCGCGAAGGGGCTGAACTCAGGATAGAAGCGCAGCAGCTCCTCGCGCTTCAGGCCGGCCAGGCCCATATCCCGGATGCCGGGCGTGTCCACGACGAAGCCGCCGCGGGCCAGCGGGTGCAGGGTGACCTGCGTCGTCGTGTGCCGGCCCTCGTGCTTCCGCTCGCTGACCTCACCCACCTTCAGGTTCAGGCCGGGCTCGGCCGCGGTGAGCAGCGATGACTTGCCGACGCCCGACAGGCCGGCGAGCGCAGTGGTCCGCCCGACCAGGACCTCCTGCAGGGCATCGATGCCTAGCCCTGTGGTCGCGCTGGTCAGGAGCACGGTGCAGCCGGCCGCGCGGTAGGCCGCGGCCGCGGCTGCCAGCTCGTGCTGGTCCTCGGCCAGGTCCACCTTGTTGATCGCCACGATGGGCGCCAGGTTGTGGCGCAAGGCGGCGATGAGGTAGCGGTCCACCAGCTCGGGCCAGAAGCGCGGCTCACGCCACGACGCCACGATGAGCAGCTGGTCGACGTTAGCCACGATGATCTGCTGCTTGTATTGGGTGACCGCATCGGGCCGCGCCAGCGCACTGCGACGAGGCAGGATGGCCTCGACCATGCCCTGCGCGTGCCCGTTGTGGGAGATGGTGACCTCGTCACCCACGGCCAGCATGTTGGCGTAGCCGCTGTGGTCGGACCGCAGCGACTTGCGCAGCGCACAACGGTAGACCTCGTCCGCCGTCCTGACGGTATAGACACCGGCTGCGATCTGGACGACCGTGCCCTGTGCCAGCGACTGGCTGCTGGCGCGCGGGGCTGTCGCCACACCGATGCCTTCGTGCAGGGGAGAGCGGATAACCTTCGCCTGCCGCCACTCGGTCTCTCCCTTCGGCATGACCCGCTCGGCCGCCTCGATGTCGAGGTCGTCGTAGCCGTCCGGATCCTCCAGGTATGCCTCGGTCCAGGCCCGCGGGCGCACGTGGTCTCCCTGCACCTTGGTCTTCGTCTTCTTGATGCCCGACGCGTGGCGGGCCCTTTCATCCATCCACTTCTGGAACCATTTTTCCTGACGGGTAGCCAAATTCTGATTCTCCATCTGCGTTAAGCAGGAAGGCCATGAGCGTAACGCCCATGGCCGGCTGATCGCTGCAATCCGTCCCCTTAGGAGGGGCGACGGATGCAAAAAGGGCCATGAGCATGCGACACACGTCGCGGCTCATGGCCCTTGTCTCAGATGGAATGATCCTCTGGGGTCAGGCTTCGTGAGCGAGGCGAGCGTCGGTGTCGCAAGCCGGAACGGTTTGCGCGAGAACAACGATATGGGCCATCGAACTCGCCTCCTTTCATGAACTCTGTGAGATGCTGGTACTATATTCCAATACGCCGAAATGTCAAATGGGTTGCACGTGATCTGTGAACGGGTGGCTGCGACCCCCTGGACATGATATAATCACTCGCAGTTGCAGCGTCCCTTCTGTCATCGCGGGCGAGCTGAGCGCATAGCAGGCAGGATGATCCATATGACGACGGTCATGCCAGTCCACCTTCTGTCGCAAGTTCCCTATTTCGCTGGGCTCGACCAGGCCCACTTGCTCATCCTTGCCGGCACTGCCATCCCAAGGCGTTACGAGGCCGGCCAGATCGTCCTGCTCCAGGGGGAACCCTGCACGGGCATGCATATGATCGAGACCGGCTGGTTGCGATCCCTCAAGTCGTCGCCTTCCGGCCGCGAGCAGACGCTGCGAGTCGTGGGCCCGGGCGAGGTGTTTGGCGACTTCACCATGTTCGCTGCCACGCCGAATGCGTCCAGTGTGGTAGCGCTCGAACGAGCGCAGGTCTGGTTCATCCCTGCCGCTGCCGTGCTGGGGTTGCTCGAGCAGCCAGCTTTCGCCAGGCTCGTGGTTCAGACCCTGGCCGGCCGCGCGCTGCAGTTACTCTCGTTGGTAGAGGACCTGTCGCTGCGCACCGTCACGGCCCGGCTGGCGCGGCTGCTGGTTGAGAATGCGAGCGGGGATGTCGTCCCCAGGCGCCGGTGGGCCACCCAGGGTGAGATGGCCAACCGCTTGGGCACGGTTCCCGACGTGCTCAGTCGGGCCCTCCGCACCCTGGCGGTCGAAGGACTGATCGAGGTTGACCGCCACCAAATCCGGATCTCCAACCGCCCGGGGCTGGAAGCGAAGGCCACCGTCGACGCCTAGCCGGCGATCAGCGACAGCGGCACAGGGCATTCGACGCGCGGGTCGGTCCCGACTACTGCCCGGTTGCCATACGATTCCTCCCGCATCACCCGACTATCCGACAAAAGTCAGAGAACGCGGATCGGTTCCGCGCGTATGCTGCAAGCCGAAGAGGAGCAGCAAGATGACTGAAGACCACAATAAGCAAAGGGTGACCGGAGAACCGCTGGACGGCGAGGGCGACGAGCAGATCTTGATGCTGACCGGGAGCATCCGGCCCGGCGAAGACGCGTGCCACGAGTGCTGGGTCAGTCGCGGGATGCCGGCGATCAGCACCGACGGTCAGGAGGTCGGCTGGGTCGCGGCGATCGAATTGAACGCAGCCGGCAAGTCAACAGGCGTCGTGATGGCTCGCCCGCACATGACGCTCGAATACTACCACCTGCCGCTGAGCCTCATCGGCAGTGTGGGCGATGGGCAAGTTCGGTTACGGATACGGGCGGAGGCGGCTCGCAACCTGCCCCGCCGCAACGCAGGCTCGAAGCCAGGATAGATGGGCAGGAGGATGAGATGTACGGGCTGCGCTGGCTGCAAGTCCAATTCATCACGCTCGGCGTGCTCACATCGGATGTGGCAGTTGAGCCGTAATTCCGACAAAAGTCGAGGCAAAGGAGCCTCGACGCATGTAAACTGTTCGTAACGGGCGCAGACTGGTATTCAGATGCCAGAAGGGAGATGTCCATCATGAAGAACGTATATGCGAGAATCGCTGCAGTGTTGGCCATGGTCATCGGGGTAATGGGCGTCACTGCCGGCGGCCCGGTGTTGCTCGGGCGAACGCCGAGTTGGCCAGTCGTCGCCTGGCTGCCGGTCTACAACGTCGCTGCCGGCGTGATCACGGTGCTCGTCACCAGTATCCTGTTGTGGAAGAACCACCGGTTCGCCGTGCCGGCGGCCCTCATCACGTTGGGGCTACACACCCTCGTGATGATCGTTCTGGAGACGGTGTATCCCGATGCCGTGGCCGCACAGAGCCTGCAGGCAATGACGATACGCATCGCTACCTGGCTGGCAATCGTCGGCCTGCTGCTTCTGCAGGGCAGGCGTGATGGCCGGTATGCCGGCCGGCGCACTCGCAGCGCGGTCTGAGGGGCAGACGAGCCGGCTTGAACCCGCTGGAGCTTGACATAAGCTAGTCAGTGTTCTCAGTGAAGCTCTCCAGTTGTCATGGTTACCTCCCGAAATTGGAGCACCAGACCACTGAAAAAACGACCGGTAGCGGCGATGCCACTACCGGTCGTATGTTGGAGCGGGTAAGCGGATTCGAACCGCTGACATCCAGCTTGGGAAGATGGGTGTCGGTTTCGAAGCTCTCCCGATCAGCGCGCCTTAGAGGGCGTTATACGGCCCTGTGGGCCATATTTCGTCGTCTCGTGCAAACTCATGACCATTTCCTCAGCGAAGCTGAGTGTCATCTGAGTTGATCCTAGCACAGGATCGTCCGGCAGCCAAGACCTGATTTGGGGCAGTTGGGGTGCTGGGTGACCGCCTTCCGCTGACCTGGCATCCAGAAGGTCAGGCGCATCGGCTCTGAGGAGGGCACTGCCCTCCTCAGGCTCCCCCCTCACAAGGCCGGAATCCAGAACTTCAGCAGCTCACCCTCCTGGGGCCGCCACACACCGGAACCCGAAGTGGGAGGTCTGACTCGCCGGGTAGATGCTGCCGCGGTTTGCCACGCGCAGGTAGTAGTCGTAGCCGCTGCCCCAACCGCCACCGCGCAGCACCCGATAACTCCCCGACGCCGGACCCGGCGGATTCGTGGACGGCGAACTGCTGTAATAACTGCTGCTGTACCAGTCGTTGACCCATTCCCACACATTCCCTGCCATGTCCAGCGCACCATAGGGACTGGCCCCCGCCGGGTAACTCCCCACCGCACTGGTGTCGCCGACACAGTAGTGCCATTCCGTGTCGTACCAGTCATAGTTCGCCAATGCGCAGGTCGGCGTCGCATCCCCCCACGGGAAAACCCGCGCGTCGCTCGCACCCCGCGCCGCCTTCTCCCACTCCGCCTCCGTCGGCAGCCGCTTCCCACCCCACCGGCAATACGCGTCCGCCTGATACCAGGAAACGTAGATCACCGGATAGTTGGCGTAGACCGGGTTATCATAGTAGGATGAGCGGCTTCCAGACTTGACGTAGATCGGAGCCGTGCAGCTTCCGGCTGTTACGCAATGCGCGAACTGCGCGTTCGTGACCTCGGTACGGTCAATCCGGTACGCGTCCAGGTAGACTATGTGTGGCGGCAGCTCGCTATTGTAGGCGCACGGGTAACTACTGCTGTGCGCCGGGTCGCAGCCCATCTCGAACTCGCCTGCGGGGACCAGAACCATGTTGTCGGTCGAGGGTCCGAAGATGTTCATGCCGATCACGGGCAGGTAGATGCCGTACCCGGGGTTGGGTTGGTTCGCGCCGGGCCAGACCGGTCCCTGGCCGGCCGCTAGGCTGCCGGCAGGCAGTAGCAGGACGAACAGGGTCGCGAGGGTGAACAGGCGGAAGAGGATACGGTTCATTGGTTTGATCTACCCCGCTAAGAGTACCGCTCAATGTGTTAGGGTTGCCCACTTAGTCTCGCTGGTAATGCGGCGCACGAAGGCAACTTGATGCGCTTCCTGGCACATTAGTAGTGCGCCCAAATCTTGCGCAGCCCCATCCCAAGTGCGGCACTCGCCAAGGCAAGAGCCTCGGCACTTATGTCGGCATCGGGATTGCGCGACTCGATCAAGAAACGAGCAAAGCCTGCGGGCCAGACATAGCCTAAGTCGTTGAGGCTTACGCGTTGCCCGCAGCATGGCATCTCCACATGCAAATCCTGAAAGCCGGTATGGGAAGCACGGTCCATGGCCTCGGTCCACCATTCGAGATTCTGCCGAGCATCGCACCAGGGGCAAGTGACAGACTCAAGGTTGCTTCCTGGGTCAACAAACTGAGTCTCCGGTAGCACAGCCATGCGCCAAGCACTTGCGCCCGAGATGTCCGCTAGCGCTTCCAACGCGTGATCTATCTGCTCCGGGGAGGGGACGTAATCTGGTGCGACTGGTATCAGCCGCAGATAGTTGTCAGACATGCCGTGCGCTCCTCGGTTCCTCTGGCTGCAATGACTGGTCCAAGGTAACAGAACTCCACCGGCAGGCTGCCGCGAACTCAACCAATGTCTGATAGCCCCGGCTTCGGACCTGTCGACAAAGTCGATGATCCAGCCACCTGTTCGCGCCCGGATCAAGTCAAAACCATCTACCCGGCGTTTGACTACGTCGGAGTTGGGCCTCCCATTGATGTTCAGTGGCGCAGCCAACATCGTTTAGCATGATCGTCAGGGATAACAAGAGCGCACTGACGATTCTGCGAGGCATATTCCCTCCTTCTATGGCAAAGTGATGACAGTCGGATTGGTGAAAAGTGCGCCGTGCAGCGCATACGCGTACCCGCCGCCATGGAGGAACTGGGGCGAGTTCTGCGCCGGACTGAAGCCGCGCGGGGCGGTTGTGTAGGGCTGGTCGGTCGGCAGCCATTCGGCTTCGGCGCCGGCGGGCGGCCCGAAGAAGAGGCCGTGGTCGGTGGCGACGAACACGCCGAACTGCCAGAGCGCATCGTTGAGATAGGGCGCCAGCGCCTGCACCTGCGCGCCCGCCAACCCGGCGTTGCGGCTGCTCCAGGTGAGGCCGTCGTCTGTTGACATCCAGATCGTTTCAGCGTCGGCGACATAGATTTCCTGGTCCAGGCCGCGATCGGCCACGGCAAGCGCCAGGGGGAGCTTCAGCCCGGCCGGCGCGATATTTGTCCACGGGCCAACTGTGCCGGTCGCCGGATCGTAGGCGGCGCGGTGCAGGAAGCCGCTGTCTGCCGGTTGTGCGCCGGCCGCATACAGGCTGCGCCAGGCGTTCATGCCGCTCGCTTCGTCCATGCCGGTGCGTACAGCCAGATGTTGTGCACCTGGCCCGAAGCTCCAGCCGATCTCGGTTGGCTCACGCCAGCTTTGGCCGCCATCGGTCGAGATAGACGGGCCTGCGCAGGTGGCCGCCAGGAGCAGATTTGGATCGCCCAGCAGACCGACGCTCGGCCGGCGGGCTGCGCCCTTGCCGAGCTGCGTCCAGGTGGCGCCTTCATCGTCACTGCGATAGAAGCCATTCTCATCCGCCGTGCAACTGCCGTCCGTCCAGGTCAGCCGTGCGCCGCTGTGGAGCGGGCCGACTTGATCGAAGTTGGCGTTGGTCACCATGAATTCCGTGCGTTCCGGCGCCATCGTGATCAGATGCCAACCGGTCTGCATCGGCTTGCCATCCACCTCGCGGGCATAGAGCGCGCCGCGCCGCGTCAGCGCCATGACCCCGAACGCGTCCTGGCCGTAGATGCGCTGTGGGACTTCGCCGTCCGGCAAGACCAACGAGCCCCAGGGCAGCGCCGGGCCGGGAAAGCCGATCGGCGTCCAGATGTTGGTCGCAGGATCATCCGCGGAGGGCTGATGCCGGTAGAGCTGCATGTCTCCCGTCGCCAGATTGACGAGGCTGAGCGTCTCAGCATCCAGGAGCAGGGGGTAGGAACCCGAAGCGAAGGTCGCAACAGGCTCCCAAACGCCAGGGTTCTCCTCCCAGGGCTCGTGCCAGCGATACAGGCGGCCGTCGCTGCTGCCCGCCAGCACCTGACGGTTCCCGCCCGGATAGCTGACCGCCAGGCTTCCGCCCAGGCCGCCGGGACGATAGGCGATAGCCATGCCGGGGACCGTGGCGATCTCCGTCCAGCTCTGATCCTGCTGCATGAAGTAGCGCTCCCAAACTACATAGCGACCGTTGTGCTCCGTGAGTGTATGCAGCAATGGTCCGCCGTTCCACGTCCACTGCAAGCTCCCGGCGACGCGGCCTTGTAGCCCAGGATCATCGCGCGTCCAGGTTTGTCCGGCATCGCGGCTGACCCAGATCTGCTCCGGTGCGCTGGCAGGCGCGATCCAGAGGGTGTTGAGCTGCTCATCCGTTGTTTCCGCGGCGATCTGCAGGGCCGGCTGATCGCTGACCTTCTCCCAGCGGTTGTTTGTCATGTCTCGGCGATACAGGCCGTGCTCGGTCGCCGCAATCAGGCTGCCGCCAGGCCCGCGATTGAGCGCCCGGATGCCCAGCGTCGGATCCAGCGGGAACGGCTCCGCCGCGCCCTCATCCAGAACGATCCGGCCGTCGGGCGGGAGGTGCCAGTGTTGGACGACCCCTTCACCGATCCCAACCATCTGAAGCGGCGCGCCTTGCAGAGCGGCCGGCGCGGGGAGAACCGCCGGTGTCGGCGTCGGCGAAGGGGTGGCGGTCGGCGTCGCGGTCGGCGGTTGCTTGGGGCATGCCGACACGCTGACGTCGTCCACGTACATCCAGGTGCGACCTGCGGCCGCGGTGCTGTCGTTGAGCACTTCGATGTAAAGCACCAGGCTCATGCCCCGGTAGGGTGTCAGATCGAAAGTCGCCTGCTTCCATGTCCGATCGTGCTCCTGC
The DNA here is from genome assembly GCA_964566325.1 of uncultured Anaerolineales bacterium. Lineage (GTDB taxonomy): Bacteria > Chloroflexota > Anaerolineae > CG2-30-64-16 > CG2-30-64-16 > JALOOB01. The sequence goes on along the minus strand of CAZMIS010000059.1, from coordinate 3,670 downwards.
ACCTTCATCAGCGTCTTGATCCCGGCGAAGGTGCCGGGTTGCAGCAGCACGACCCGTTGATAGTCGCCCGTCGTTGCATCGCTGCCCGGGTAGTACCAGAGCGTCAACGTCACTTTGTCCGCGGCGGCCGGCACGCTGATCGTTTGATAGCCGCTGGAGTAGGAGGCGCCCAGCGGGGCCAGCTCCCCGAGCAGGTTCCGCTCGGGGATCGAGCTGTCAGATTTCTGAAGAATTGACGGGGCTGCGGCAGCCAGGACACCCGGCAGTAGGCCGAACCGGGCCGAGCGCGCGCCCGTGTGCGGTTGGGCCGTGCTGTAGCCGGCCGTGCTGCCGGTCACGGTGAAAGTCCAGGCTGCGTTCGCCTCGAAGCCACCGTTGCTCACTCGTTCGGTGCATCCTACCGGCGTCACCGTCACCGCGGGTGGCACGGTCGCGGTCGGCGTTGCCGTCGCGGTGGGGATCGCAGTCGCGGTTGAAGTTGCGGTGGGCGCGGCGGTCAGGGTCACGGTCGCCGTTGCCGTCTCGGTGGGGGTCTCGACGGCGGTTGAAGTTGCAGTGGGTGTGGCGGTCAGGATCACGGTCGCAGTGGGTGTGGGCTCCAGACCGCTATCGCCCATCATCAACGGCAGATAGACGCGGTAGCGCGGCCACATCGGCGCAGTCGGCGTCGCAGTCGCAAGATCGGCATCAGTGGCCGTCGGCGTTACGGTCGGTTCGTCGGTCGCGGTTGCCGTCGCGGTCGGCTCGACCGTGGGAGTCAATGTGACCGTTGCCGTCGGCGTCCCGCTGGGCTCAGGCGAGGCCGTCTCGGTCGGCGTCGCGGTCGGCTCGACCGTGGGAGTCAATGTGACCGTTGCCGTCGGCGTCCCGCTGGGCTCAGGCGAGGCCGTCTCGGTCGGCGTCGCGGTCGGCTCGACCGTGGGAGTTAGTGTGACCGTTGCCGTCGGCGTCGCGCTGGGCTCAGAGGTCGCCGTCGCGGTCGACGTCGCGGTCGGCTCGACCGTGGGAGTCAATGTGACCGTTGCCGTCGGCGTCGGTGTCACCTCCCGACAGGCCGCGGTGATGAACTCGTCGGCGCCAATGTCGTGATGCGCGATGCCATCGCCATCACCGTCGCATGGCCGGGGATCCAGGTCGAAATCTAGCGTGATTTCCGGCAAATCCAGGCCGGCGTCAATGGCCGGGCTGCCGGCCTGAAGGTGGAAGTCGCCCTGATCCATGTCGCTGAATTGCGGATCGGCGCTGATGTTGCCGGCGCCGCCCACCGGGTCAGGGATGCCGGACGCGTTCGCCGTGTTGGCCCAGAAGAGGTTATGCTCAACTCGGTCGCCGGCCACCGGAGAGTACACCGAAATCCCAGTTCCGGTATAGCCTACGATGTTGTTGAGGAAATCCACCGACCAATACTGGCCGACCGAAAAGCCGGTATCCTTGCCCAGGCGGGTGTTGTTTGCCACCAGCGCGCGGCCCGTGCCGCCGATCGAACCGAAGGTGACCGTTCCGTTGATCAGCCAGTTGTTGTACAGGCCGGCGGTGTCGCTCCGAAACCCGGAGACGCCGACGCGAAGTTGGCCGGCGATGATGTTGCCCTCCAACTCAAGGTGGCTGCCCGGATAATCGGAGGAACTGTCGCGCTCCAGCTTCCCGACAAACAGATTGTCCCAGAGTGTCGCGCCGCCGCGAATCAAGAAGCCTGAGAGCGCGAAAGGACTTTCGAAATAGCTGTCGCGGATGAAGGCGTCGGACGTATCGTTCAGCACCAACGCCCGGCCGGTCAGGTCGGTCACCGAGATGCGGTTGAACATGGGCCTGGCCGCCCGGCACTGAATCGTGGCGTCCCCTGTCCCCGGATCCGTGGAAGTCACCGTCACATCCTGCAACAGCGCCTGATCGGCGCACCACACCGTGGTGGCCTGCCCCGAGCGGATCGTCACATCCTCGGCAAGCTCAGCGCCGATGACGGCGACGCCGTTTTTCATGAAGACAGCGCCATCATAGATGCCGGGATGCACCAGTACGACATCATCGGCGACCGCCGCGTCGATGCCCGCTTGAATCGTCTGGAACGGGTGCGCTTCCGATCCATCCCCGCCCGGCGCCGCGCTGATATCCACGTGAATCGTCTGGCCCGCTGCCGCCTGCGCCGACCCGCCGGTATAGAAGTAGTTGCCAGTGCCCGCGCGGCCGGTGTCAGGGTACGTCAGCATAGCGCGGGCTTCGGGCAGGACGCTCTCGACGAAACTGGCATCGCCCGGCTCGAAGTGGGGCGCGCGGCTGCGGTGCACGTCGTAGCGCTCGATCCCCTCATCGAGGTGGCTCCAGGTGAGCAGCACGTCGTGCTCGACAGCGGTCGCGGCAAGATCGATGATGGACGTGGGCGAGCTCGCGTCGCTACGGACGGCCGCGCTGTCCGAGGGCAGGAGCAACGCAAGCACGGTGGCGAGGGTGAACACGCGCAGGACGGTGCGATTCACGGCAGGGCCTCCTGATGGAGCGGTGGAGCGGCGGAGGCGACAATGCTGCGTGCCAACTCCGCCATGGACTGCGGCTATTCTATGACAGCGTGACGAATGGCGCAAGTGGGCGTCGGGAACGGCGGCCAGCCCCAAGGGGGCACACCCCCCTCAGAAGGCCAGAAGCCAGCTTCGCTGGCGAACAGAACTTCAGCAGATCACCCTCTTGGGGCCGTCACACACCGGAACCCGACGCTGAGGGTCTGACTCGTCGGGTCGCTGTCGTGGCGGGTCGAGGCGCGTACGCCGCTGTCGCGGGTGACCCAATTGCCCCCGCGCAACCCCCGATAGTTTCCCGACGTCGGTCCGGTCGGATTGCTGGGGGGCGAACTGCTGTAATAGGTGCTGCTGGACCAGTCGTTGACCCACTCCCACACGTTGCCCGCCATGTCCAGCACACCTAATGGACTGGCCCCGGCCGGGTAACTGCCCACCGCGCTGGTGTCACCCACGCAGGTAGTGGGCCAATTGGGCGTAAAGTTCGCCAGCGCGCAGGTCGGCGTCGAATCTCCCCATGGGAAGGCCCGGGTGTCACTGGCGCCGCGCGCCGCCTTTTCCCATTCCGCCTCCGTCGGCAGCCGCTTACCCGCCCACGCACAGTACGCGGACGCCTGGTACCAGGAGACAAGCATCACCGGGTAGTTGGCGTAAGTTGGGTTGCAGTAGTAGGACGATCGGGTAGCAGACCCTACATCCGCCGGCGCCGTGCAACCACCGGCCGCCACGCACTGCGCGTACTGTGCGTTCGTCACTTCGGTCCGGTCGATCTGATACGCGTCCAGGAAAACTGAGTGCAGTGGCAGCTCGCCCGAGTAGCACGGGTATCCGGCGTTGTGGTCCGGGTCGCAGCCCATCTGGAACGTACCTGCGGGTACCAGAACCATGTTGCCAGTCGAGGGTCCGAACAGGTTCATGCCAATCACCGGCAGGTAGATTCCGTACCCGGGATTGGGTTGCGTTGCATCGGGCCGTGTTGGCCCCTGGCGGGCGGCCAGACTGCCGGCGGGGAGCAGCAGACCGACTACGGTGGCGATGCTCAGCAGCCGGAAGACGATACGCTTCATTGCGGTGTCTCCGTGGTGTGTGGAACGGACGCTGTGCCCACGACCGCGACGGTGAAGCGGATCGCGGGACGCTCAACTTCGCCAATAGTCAGG
>CAZMIS010000058.1:0-14309 GCA_964566325.1 uncultured Anaerolineales bacterium | reverse complement strand
CGGTGTCGCCCATCTGGGTCGTGCTGCCGGTCAGCGCCAGCAGGGCATCGCGCACCGCATGGCGATTCAGTAAGCGGTGCTCGCGCTGATTGCGGTACGACATCAGGCACTCATAGCAGGCCCGGGCGCAGGTATCGTCGTCCGTCGGATCGTCGGCTGGGCGCAGGTCAGCACCGGTGGCAGGATCGAAGTGCAAGACTTCCAACGCCTGGCGGGCGACGGCTGCCAGCGCACTCGGCTCCTGCACCAGCCGTCGGAGCACGCCCAGGCCGCCTTCGGCCCCTTCCCAGAAGAGGATGCCGAGGTGGTCGCCTTCCCCGATCAGCTCCGAGGCTAATTCGCTCTCCTCGACCTCAAATAGCTCCTGGATGCCGCGGGCTAACGCATACTGTAGGCTCGGCAGGAATGCCGGATTCGAGACGTCGCCGACTCGTTGGGGATAGGCCAGCAGGGCGTTGGCCGTGCCGCGCACGAAGAGGCGCACCTGCGACTTGACCTCGGCAGGCGTTGCTCCAGGCGCGCCGGCCACGGCGCTGGCGTTCCTGCCAGGCGTCTCATTCTGACCCAACCACAGCCCGCGCTTCATGTCGAGCCGGTAGCCGGTCTCCTGCCGTCTGCGCCAGCCGTGGTTGATGCGCCATAGAGTGGCTGCCGGCGCGTACACCAGGGCCAGCAGGGCTGACCGAAGGTCCTCGCCCGATTTCTCCCCATCCACGGTCTTGCCGTCCATCCCCCGCACGCTCGCCAGCCGACGCCGCAGCTCTCCTGCCGGCCCTTGCGCGAAGCGGAAGTTGGTGCGAGTGTCGTACCCCATTCGCATACGCTCTTCCTCGTCGCTGGTGATGCGGTCGCGACGCTGGGTGCCGACGGTAGGCATCTCCAGCAGGTGCGCGACATAGAGGCCGGCAGTTTCCAGCGGACTGTCGCAGTTGCCGCACTTCTCATTGTTGATCGCCTCGCCCTCGTGCAGGTACCCGCAGTTCTGACACAGCTTGGCTCGCACAAAACGCTTTTCGGGATCCTGTATGGGCAACCAGACGCGGCTGACCTGGTACTTCGCCCCTTCGTGATAGATCACGTTGTCCGGCGCAAACTCGTTGATCGCCAGGAAACGCGGCCGGGCGATGAACTCGCCTTCACTGCGACTGGAGATGAAAACGCGGACGGGCAGCGCGGGGAAGTTGTATCCGGGCAGGAAGCCCTCGCTGGCCAGGTAGCGGTAGGCGTAGAAGTCCGACTCCTCCACCCGCACGTTCTGGCAGGTCAGGAGTTCGAGCTGGCGCCGCGCCTCGCGCATGGACGTCTCAGCATCTTTGATGGCGTCCGCACTGGCCCTGCCTGCCTTGCGGAACCCGCCCAACTGCTGCTGCTGGGCCGCCACCAATTGCGCCACCGCGGCGTTATAGAGCTCGCGCCAGCGATCGAAGGCGCGGTCGAGTGCTGCGACAGCCGCGTCGATCTGAACCTCAAGCCAACCTTCGGTCAGCCAATCCGCGTCGGCCACGTCTGGCCCGCACGCGGCCAGGATCCGCTGGCACTCCAGCAGGCAGCCCTGGCGTTTGGTCGGCGTGAGCGTGATCTGGTCCCGGACGGCCTGCTGCAGCGGCAGATCAGGCTGCTCGGCGTCCACGACTTCCAGAACGGATCCTTGACCCTCCGTGAGGCTGAGGCCGGCCCAGGCAAGCCAGATGGCGTGGACGTGCGCCCGCACCAGGTCCTCGTTGCCCAGGTCCAGCCGGGGCGCAGTGACCTCGCCGGCCACCATCTTGTGCCGGCGGCGGAAGAAATACTGATCGTGCCCGCTGCCGGTCGCGCAGTAGGCCAGGATCAGCGCCGGCTGGCCCGCGCGGCCGGCGCGGCCGCTGCGCTGGGCGTAGTTGGCCGGCGTAGGCGGCACATTGCGGAGGTGCACGGCATTCAAATCGCGGATGTCAACGCCCAACTCCATGGTCGGCGAGCAGAAGAGCGACGCCAACCGTCCCTTGCGGAACGCATCCTCGCGCAGCTCGCGTACCTCGGGCTTCACCTGGGCGGTGTGAGCGCCGCCGCTCATGCCGCTGAGCAGAGGGCCGGCCGTGCGATAGAACCCCGTGAAGAAGCGGTTGGCTTCTTGTTCCACCGCGTCGTACGTCTCGCCCCGCCCCCGATAGCGGCGCAAGGGATTGGCCACCGGCTTGCCGTCGCCCAGCCGCCACACCAGGGCGCTCGCACGCAGCCGGAGGCCCCCCTGCCGGCCCACGCTCCCGGCTTCGTCGGCGCGGATCAAGAGCCCGTTCCCGACCAGGGCGTTCGCGATGGCCTTGATCAATGCGTCGTATCCCGCGGCGTCCAGCTCGCGGTCGAGCTTCTCTTTGACGTAGCCCTTCAGCCAACGGCCGATCACGCCGCGGGACGAGAGGCTGAAATCGCCGCGCTCGCGATCTTCGTCGGGCAGGACGAAGAAAGATGCGTAACGCAATTGCTCATCTTCGCTGAACGCCCAGCCCTCATCCAGGTATTCGATGGCCCGGCGCTTCAGCTCATCCTGCGCCGGCCCGCGCTTGAGGCACGCCACGTCAATCGTGGACTGCCGGCGCATCTCGTCGAGGAGCGTCCGCAACGCCTCCCCGCGCTGCGCCGCGGTCAGATCGGCCATGACGGCCACCGGCCCCCAGACGTCCTCGCGGCCGAGCAGCGCCGCCAGCCCGTCGTAGCCCACGTGCAGCAGGCCGCACTGCTCCAGGTTGGGCTGCACCACGCGCCAGCCCCGGCGCAGGTCCTCGTAGAGCCGGTACTCGACCACTTCCCGGAAAACCTGGTCCGTCCTGGCAGCCTGCTGGCTGCCGGCATCGAGGTCCTTCTGTCTGGCGTAATCCCGGAGCTGCAATGCCAGCGCATCGACGACGCGACCGGCCACTTCCTCGAAACGCAGCTGGCCGTGCTGGGTCAGCGCCCGGTGCAAGGCGGCCCGGATGAGCGCCACCTGGACGAAGTCGTTGAAATGGCCGGCCTGGAGCGAAGCGTCCTGGCGGTTGTCGGTGAAACTGAGCACCTTCTGCGCCTCGCGCGCGAGATCCGTGTCGCGCATGGCGCCAACCGTGGTCAGGGTCAGCAGGGTGGTCGCAGTGCTGCGGCCCTCGCTGGAGAGTGCCGACAGCTTGCGGAAGTCGTTTCGGTCGCGGCGGGTATATGCCTCCCCGCACGCCAGGCACAGCATGAAGGGCCGCGGCACGAACCAACACGGCAAGGCGCTCGGCGTGGCGCCCTGCGGGGCTTCGTCGCACAGCTCGCCGTTGGCTTTGATGTACAGCCTCACGGGCCGGAAGCCCGCATAATCCTTCTTGAGCTTGTCGGGTCTGCTGGGCTCGAACCAGTGCTCGGGCAGGGCGGTCGTCTCATCTTGCCAACGGCCCGCCAAGTCAGGCATGACATACCCAGCCCCGTCGTCATCATCGCCGTTGCCCATGCTGCCCTCGGCTCTGGGCAACAGACGGTGGCCCTCCTTCTGCCAGGTCGCCGCATAGTATTCCTGACCGCAAACGCGGCAAAACTGGAGCGGGTAAAGCAGGCGATCGCCCCCACCGGGCGCGTAGAACTGCCCCTCCAGGGTCAGCAGCCGGCTCTCCGGCCGCTCCAACGTGGCGTAGACTGAGCCGCCTTGGCTGATGAACTGATGGAGCTTGAAGGCGAACGCGTTGGCGCCGTCCGGCAGCGGGGTTCGGCTGCCCAGAAGCAGCATCTCGCGCAGGCGGCCGGCGCACGTCTCGGGGGCGACGCCAGTGACTTCGGCGAGCCGTCCCGCCCCCTCGGCCAGGGTCGTCGGCACGCGGCGGCGCAGCACACCGGCCGAGTCCTCCTGCAAGCCGAAGGCCTCCTCGATCCAGGCGCTGAGGGGGTTGGCTGCGAAGGCGGCCCAATCGTCAACCGGTGGGAGCGACGCTGCCAGGGCCTGCCGCAGTGCCGATGCGTTGGGGGATCCAGCGCCCGGGATCACCCGGCGCAGCGTCTCCTCTACGACATTCTCGGCCTTGACGGGCGCCCCGAAGAACTTGCTGGCGAAGCCGGCCACGGCCTCGCGGCGCTCGCCCTGCGATCCAGCGCTCGTCATGGTCGCGCTGGTGCCGATGTAAATCAGTTTGGGGTTGCCACTGCGCTCACGCAGGCGCCGGATCAGCAGAGCCACGTCAGCGCCCTGCCGCCCGCGGTAGGTGTGCAGCTCATCCATGACGAGGTAGCGCAAGGCCGACGTCGCCTGATCCACGAAATGGCGCTCGCGCGGGCGCACCAGCATCAACTCCAGCATGACGTAGTTGGTCAGCAGGATGTGTGGTGGATTCTGGCGCAGCCGCAGCTTCTCCGCATCCGATTCTTGGCCCGTGTACTTGGCGAAACGCACCGGCATCGGCTTGCCCATGCGCTTCAGGTACCCGTCTGCGAGCTGGCATAGGGCATCCTCCTGGGAGTTGACCAGGGCGTTCATCGGGTACACCACGATGGCCCAGACCTTGGCCTGCCCTGGATTGCCGCGCAGCACCGCGTCGAAGATGGGCAGAAAATAGGTCAGGGTCTTGCCGGAGCCGGTGCCACTGGTGACGACGAAATGCTGGCCTGCCAGCCCCTTGCGGACAGCCTCCTCTTGGTGGCGATAGAGGCGGAACGACACGCCGGCTTCGTCCCGGAAGATATCGGCGCAGCCGCCGTGTAACACGCCCGTGGCCGCCAGCGCCTCCACAGTGGCGGCCTTATCGTAGGCAGGGTTGAGCTGCAACAGGGCGTCCGGCCACAGCGCGTGCTCTCCCAGAAGCTCCCGGGCGACGAACGCGCGGATATCGTCATCGGCGATGGAGAGGAAGCTCTGCACGTACTCGGCGTAGCGGTCGAGGACTTCGTCGTGGATGTCAAAGATATCCATGGGATGGCTGGCCTCTCTGAACAATAGCTGAGCAGGGTGCCTAAAAGAAAGACCGCGATCCCAGTCTGGCGGGCCGCGGCCTCATTTGCTCATCACGGACAAGAGTGCTAAGATGGCGGCAGCGATGCCCCAGTCCTGGGACCAACAGGATGCGGGCGTGAAGCCGACCAGGTACTATCTGGTCGGCTTCACTGCTTAATTGCGTCTATTATACCGGGATAACTCCGATCGTGCAACCTGTCGCAGAAACGCGCCCCGAAATGGTTGCCGAACCGGAGCCCCTCGTCACAGGAGAATGAGGGCGATCGCCACGACACAATCCATACCAGGAGGCACACACGATGACTCGCTGCACACGCAACTTGCTTCTGATCCTGGTCGCTGCCTTCACGCTGACTGGCTGCACGCCACTGGCGCCCAGGATGGTCGGTTCTGAGTTCACAGGTGAAATCGTAGCGAGCGCGGCCAGCGCCGGCAGCGCTCCAGCGACCGAGACGATGATGACTTCGACACGCGTAGCGTCGGCTACCGCGACGCCCACTGCATCGCCGCCGCAGACCGTATCGTCGACCGCAACCGTTCAGCCGACGGCGACGCCAAGCGCGACCGCATTGGCGAGCCCAACGCGGCCGGCGCCGACATACACGCCGACGCCCAGCGTGACTCCAACGCCGGCCGCCACGGCCACGCCGGAATCGCCGGCCGTGTTGGTCGAGTCCGCCGCCAACGTGCGCGCCGGACCGGGAACTCTCTACCCGATCATCGGCGGGGCTCGCGCGGGGCAGCGCTTACCTGTCATCGGCCAGTACGGCGACTGGTGGCAGATCATGATCTCCGAGCGGACTGGCTGGATCTGGGGCGCGCTGGTCACGCCCAATGCCGCCGCTCGGCAGGCGCCGCAGGTGACGAACCTGCCGCCTCTCCCGCCGACGCAGACGCCGGCGCCAACGGCCGCGCCTTCGCCCCAGCCGGTCGCACCGGCCGACCTGGTGGTCCTCGGGCCGGACACGCAGTATCCGGTGCGCGCCCGAGTCGTGCGAGGCTGGGACTACGAGCTGGTAGACGCTTCGACCAGCTACGACCTTGTGGTGCAACGGGATGTCTTCGGGATGCTGGCGCACCAACTCGACGTCGAGCGGGTGACGCGCTACCACCGGCCCAGCTTCTTCAGCTTCACCCCCGACGGGGTGTTCCGGATCTACCTGGTGGACTGGGCGCCGCATCCCAACGCCGAGTGCGCGGCGCGCGGTTACGGGACGACGGCGCTAGTGGACTTCGGCGGCGATCCGCTGGGGCTGAACACCAACGTCTGCTTGGACAACCACAGCCTCTATCCGCTGGGGGACGGCGAGGGTGCCGCTATCGGCTACCGGTGCAACGGCCAGTGCGCGCTGGCGGTGGCGGCGCCGGGCGCGAACCTCCCGAGCCTCGTCCTGACGGCCTTCGCCGAGGCGCTGCCGCGGCCGGCGACTCTCGGGCCGGCCGGCCGGGCGGACTTCGGGAGTGAGGTCTACCGCCCCTTGGGGCAGGGCCGCTGGGACGCCACTCTGTGGCGCTGGACAGATCCGTTCGTGGAGGTCGTGCCGGCGGGCAGATAGAGCGCCGGCGCGCTTCGCCAGGCGCGGCGGATCGCCGACGGTGAAACAACGTCATATGCTGACGGTTCGCGAGAATCTGTAGAATGTGACGTTGCGTGGATGGTCGCGCCACGAGTGTTGACAAACGGAGCGCGACCGGGTACAATAGGAACGTGCGCATAGGTGTACACGCCTTCGGGTGTGTACACCGGCCAACTAGGGGAGCCTTCGGGCGCCCCTTTTTTTGTTAACCCGGGTCCGGCGCAGCGCGGCCGGGTGCAGTCCCCTGCAGAGGAGCGTGGATTGGAGATCTCGGTGCGTCCCGTGCTTGCCATCATCGTGGTTCTGGCGCTGATTGCCGGTCTGACCTACCTGGCCGCGCCCCGGCTGGCGCCGCTGGTCACAGAGCTGACCCACCGGGCGGCCACGCCGACCGCGGCCGCGCCAGCGGCAGCAACCCCCGTTGGCGGCCCGGCCGTCACCTACCTCGACGAGAGCCTCGGCTGGGATTGGAGCGTCTCATGTGAGCCCCAGTTCCAGACCTTCCTCGCCCAGCGGCTGGCCGGCCAGCGCATCCGCTCGGTCAAAGTAGCGCTGGTGGACTACCGGGAAGAGCTCAAGCTGCCGTTCGGCACCCAGTACCCGGATCGCAACGGCCCGCTGGCGGTGGGGAACTGCGCCGACGAGACGCTGGCTGGCGACTTCGCCTGCCGCGTGGCGGTGAAGTCCGGCGAGCCGGGGCCGGCGCTGGACGTGGCTGTGACCGTAAACGCGCCGTACACCCTGCTGGATATGTTCCTGGCGCGCGGCCCCAATCCCAACGAAATCCGCAAGACCTGGGGCTGGACCGTGTTCCAGCCGCTGCTCGCGCCCGTTTCCGTGGAGGCCAACACATGGCAAAGCAGTTGCTTGCATCTCTCGCGCACCCCGTGAAGTTCCGTATCCCGCGCCCTCTCCTGGCGGTCGGCGGGGTCCTGCTCCTGGGGCTCGTCATCGCCGGCGTCTGGACCGTGGCGACGCCGAATCGAGCGACGTGCCAGGGGGTGTGTCAGTGCTGGTACTGCCCCCAGTACCGCTACATCGGCGGCGATTTCTTCTGCGACAGCCCGTGCGATCACGGCTGCGCGGGCGCGTGCGCGTACAACGATACCTATCCACAGTTGGGCTCGTGCTCCCAGGTGCCTGGCCAGGGCGGCTGCGGCCCGGTGTGCGGCTGTCGCGACAGCGATTGTGGCGGAGCCCCCGTGCCGACAGGCAACCCGCCGACGCCGGTCGTGACGCCGGAACCGACCCCGCCGCCCGACTGCCCGGCGCCCGGGGAGGTGCGCGAGTGGATCAACCTGATCCCGCCCAAGCTGAACGGCGTTGACTTCAAGCCCGACCGGCCCGTGGTGGTCGAGCAGGACCCCGACAAGCAGGGCTTCAAGCTGCACATCTCCGGCACGGGCGGCCGCTACGAGCACAAGACGCAGCGGTTGGAGAAGGTCTGCGACGACCAACCCGATCCGATCAACGGTACGCCGCAGCCCTGCCGAGCATGGCACTACGAATGTCCGATCCGCTGCGCCGAGTGCTACGACGACCCCTTCGCCGGCATCCAGGTGCGCATGCGCCTGGCCGATTCGACGATGGAATGGATCCAGGGCGAGTTGGCGTCGCGCTACACGGGCGCCCAACCCAAGGAGGGCTTGCCGCGCACCTGGCAGCTCGCCGGAGTCTACGGCCAGATGAGCGTGGATCAGTGGTGGTTCTACGCGCCCGGCAAGCCGGACATCCTGAGCAACGGCCCGCTGGATCCGGGCATCCACGGCGGCAAGATCGTCGGCTGGACGACCGGCACGCCCAAGAGCGCGCCGCAGGTCGTCGAACGGGCCTTCTCGGTGCCGGTGTTCCTCATGGACACGACGATCGCGAAATGACAGGAGTCAGGAAACAGGGATCAGGAGCCAGACTGATCCCTGACCCTGGCCCCTGACTCCTGACACCTGAGGTTCTGCCTTGGACGCCTTCATCACCGCCTTGCGCGCTGCCCTGGTCGACTTTGGGACCTGGGAGCTCAACGGTCTGCTCGCCATCCTCTACACCGCGTGGGAGCACGCGGCGGCGCTGGCGGCTGCGGGCGCGTTGGCCGCGCTGCTCTTCTGGACCCCGCCGGGGCGCCGGTCGGCCAGTCCGGTGCGGGACCAGCTTTCGGGTCAACGGCCATGGCTCCTGGGCATCGGCTTGGTGGTGATTTTGGCGGCGTTCCTCGCGCCGGCGCCGATGCCGGTGCTGCTGGCCGCCATGACCATCGCCGGCACGGCCGCGGTGAAGCTCGACCGCTTCAACCCGGATGCGCTGCGCTGGCGGGCGGCAGGCGGGCTGGCGCTATACGCGCTGGCCAGCCTGGCGTACCTGGGTTATGGCCGCTACCTGGACGCGCTGGACGCCACGGCGTGGGCCGAAGCGATCGGCGGGCAGGGCGAGGCCGCCCTGGCGCTAGCGCAGGGCCGGGCCTTCATCAGCACCCTGGCGACCTGGGGCCTGTGGCTCATCCTGCCCCTGGGCTACCTGTCGCTGCTCGTCCAGGGCGTCCTGGTCCATCCCCCGCTGCCGGCCACGCCCGAGCAGGTGATTCGGGCCGTGCGCACGCGCGGGCAGGAGCGGTAGCGGAGATGGGGAGAGACGGAGAGGGGGAGATGGGGAGAGGGGGAGACACGGAGAGAGGGAGAGGGGGAGAATTTCTCCTTGTCACCTCGTCACCTTGTCCCCGTGTCCCCGTGTCACGCCGCAAGGGTCGTTTCATGGGCGTTCTGGCCAGTGCGATTCGGCTGGCCAGGCAGCCCGGTGGGGCCTGGGGGACGCACCCGGCGCAGCAGAACCTGGCGCTTGATGCCTGATCCCTGCCCCCTGGTGCTGACCAGAGCAGCCCCGCCCGGGCGACGGCGGGCGGGACCATCCCCGAAAAAGGGGCGGGGGGTGTGGCCGCAATCGGGCCGCAGCGTGCGGCAGTCGGACCGGGAAGGGCCGCTGTTCATCGCTGTTGGTGAACGGTGACAGGCCCGGCAGGAGTACATCAGGCGTGACTTACGAAGAACTGGCGGCGCAGCTGCGCACATTGCCGTGGGGCGAGAGCGGCGTGCCGCAGCCGTTGGCAGCGGTGCTCGTCCCGCAGCGCACGCGGCCCCGCCCGATCGCGGGCGAGCCGCCGGGCCGGCTGGAGTTCCTGCTGCTGGCGGCGCTGGGCCTCAGCGGCTGGTCGGCGCGGGTGGACCTGGTGCAGGCGCTCAACGCTGGCCGCAGTTTGCAGCCGCGTTCCGGCTCCTTCCGGCGGGCGCTGGCCCGGCTGGACGCCAGCGGGCTGTGGGTGACGCAGATTGCCAGCTTCAACTACCGCAAGATCGCGCTGGTGCACCTGACGGAGCGCGGCGCTGGATTATTGCAGGAGGCGGGGGTGGCGGTCGTGGCCTCCGAGTGGGAGCGCGCCGAGCTGGCGCACGCGCTGCGCGGGGACGCCGGCCGCGGGGGCGTGCAGGGCCTGGCCCCGCACACGGCGGCCATCTGCACCTTCCTGCACCACGCCCGGCAGCGCGGTTACACGACCGAGGCGTGTCCGGTGGTTGGCGATGACACCCCGGCCGCGCCGGACGCCGCCGTTGCCCGCGGCGGGCTGACCCTCAACACCGAGGTGCAGCTCCACGGCGGCGAGGCGCACCGCAAGGCGCAGAAGTGGCGCAACCAGGAGCGCCTGCAGGGGTTCGTGGCCCTCTGCGCCGCGACGCCGGCCTGGGCGATCCGGCTGGCCCGGCAGGCGCAGGACCAGGGCGTGGCGCGTGGGGTCGCGACCGACCTGGGCACGCTGGCGGGCCGCGCGCCGGCCGCGCTGTGGACGTACCGCTGGCTCAGTCCGTACAGCCCGCTGGAGGCCGTCGAGGAGGATGTGCCCGAAGCGGAGTGGCTGGTCAGCGGTCGTGTACGCGAGGCCGACGCCGGCGCTCTTGGCTTCCCGGCGGATGTGTACACACGGGAACGGTCGCGGTGACGCCCGCGGTGTACACGATCCGCAGCTTGCGGGCCAACCTGCGGGCGGCCATCGCAGCCGTGCGGGAGTCGGGTGCGCCGGCGATCATCGCCGAGCGCGGCGAGCGGCCCGTGGCCGTGCTGGTGGATTACGCGAGTTGGGCCGCCCAGCACGGCGAGGACAGCGGTACGGAGGCGGTGATTACTTCCGCCACGGGGCCGGCTCCAACGAACGGACGGCGCGAGCTCCGGCCTCCTGTGGCGCGAACGCAGCCGCCGCAGAACACGGCGCCTCCGGCGGACGCTGGTTGGGGCGTCGAAAGTGCCTCGCCCAGGCAAGGCTTCGGCGAACCAGCACCCATTCCGGCCGGCTGGCGGGCTGAAAAAAGCGGCTGGGGCGCATGAACATTTCTTGGCTGCCAGGAAGCGGCCCCGTTTTCTGGCAGCCAAGAATCTGAGAGGCTATCCGGTGGAGTTCACGATCCTCGACAACGGCTTCAAGGTAGACGGTGGGCGGGTCACGTACCAGTGGTTTCGGCTGGCTGACCCGTCCGGCCGCGCCTTCAGCCGCGTCGTGGCGTTTCGCGAGCTGATCTACCTGCCTATCGAGATGCGCGACGATCCCGACGTGCTGGGCAAGCAATGGGCCGCGCTGCGGGGCCTCTACAACGCGTCCGCCGACTTCTGCTACACCGCGCTGGGCGTCTTCCAGCCGGAGCGGTTGGGCGTGGTGCAGTTCTACGGCGCGGCGGCCGAGGCTGATATCGAGTTCACCGCGGCCAGTGAGGCGCTGCGCCGACTGGCGGCCGTCGAAGCCACCCTGGCGAACTACCCGCAGTCGCGCACGGTCTTCCCCGAGCTGATGCGGGTGGAGCTGCTCACCGACCGCCTACGCCGGCTGCCCCGCCTGCTGGCGATCCTGGGGCATCCCGATCCACGGCTGGCGCAGAAGGGCCTGGGCCGCGACGGCGCCATCGGCCAGGCCGACGACGAACTGCTGAGCCAGCAGGGGGAGAACCTGCTGCGCGGCCTGGCACGGCTGAGCGAGGATTTCGTCTTCCTGGTCACCGCCGCGCACGTGGCCCGGCCCGTACTCGCCGGCGGCCTGGTGCGCATGGCTCGGGTGGCCAGCCAGGTCGCCTCGCGCCAGCGTGGCAGCATCGGCGCGGGCTTCTCGATCGCCATCCCGCTGGCCGCCGCGCTCTCCAACGCCTATGCCCAGAACTTGGGCCGGTCCGAGAGCGCCAGCCACAGCCAGGCCGAGACGGTCAGCGAGGGTTGGAGCGAGAGCGAGTCGCAGTCGTGGGGGCATTCCGTCGGCGAGAGCCAGAGCCACGGTGTCAGCCACACCGAGAGCACCACCGTGACCGACACGGTCGGCTCGGCGCACGGCGTCTCTGCGAGTGCCGGCTGGGGCCACACCGACAGCGTAGCCAACACCGCGTCCGGTGCACACACCGATAGCGTCAGCCACACCGATTCGGGCTCGCACACCGATAGCGCCAGTCATACCGACTCCGGCTCGCACACCGAGAGCAGCAGCACCGGGGTCGCGCACTCCGAAGGCACGAGCTGGGGCACGTCGGACGGCGCGAGCAGCGGCTGGTCGGCCAGCGCCGGCCACACCGATTCAGCGGGCCAGGCCCACTCAACCGGCAGCGGCGTCTCGGTGAGCTCAGGTTCCGCGACCGGGCATACCGACAGCAGCTCGACGGGCAGCTCGCAGAGCCAGGGCGTATCGGACACTGCCAGCCAATCCAATACTGCCAGCCAGTCGCAGAGCAACACGGTGGGCGCCAGCGTGAGCGCGGGTGTGCCGGGCGTGGCCAGCGCGGGCGCCAGCGCCTCCCACGGCTGGACGGACGGGCAGGCCGAATCGCTGGGCACGAGCCACGCTGAGACGGCGTCCACCGGCAGCTCGCAGACGACCGGCGCAGCCGACAGCGTCTCGCACTCCAGCGGCCTGGCCATGAGCGCGAGCGCATCAGACACCGTCAGCGCGGGCGCAGCCGATTCGGTCAGCGCGGGTGTGAGCGGCGGGGCCAGCCACAGCGAGAGCCAGGGCGGGTCGAGCGTCACCACGACCTCCTCGTCGCACGGCTCCGCGGACACGGTGGGCTGGGCCGACACCAAAGGCTCCGCGGACACGGTGGGCTGGGCGGATTCCAAGGGCAGCGCGGACACGCGCGGCTGGGCGAACACCCGCGGCAGCGCGGACAGCGTGAGCGGCAGCCGGGGGGTGTCCGACACCACGAGCCGCTCCCACAGCGTCTCCCAGGGCGTCGCCGATTCCGAGTCGTGGGGCGAGAGCGTCTCCGAGGGCTGGTCGGAGGGCAAGTCGGTGGGCCGCAGCACCAGCGCCGGCCGCTCCCACGGCACGGGCATCGCCGAAGCCGAGGCGATCTCCCTGGGCGCAGGGCGCTCCTTTTCGGGTGGGCTGTCCGCCGGCATCGTGCCCGGCGTCTCCCTCAGTCGCGCCTGGCAGACCGAGGACGACGTGGCGATCCGGTTGACCGAGATCACGCGCGGCCTCGAATCGCTGCTCAATACTGCCTCGCACGAGGGCGGCTTCATGACCACGGCCCTGCTGCTGGCCTCCGAGGCCGGTGAGCGCGCCGCGCAGGCCCTGGTGCCGCAAGCCTTTCACGGCCCCAACGTGCCGACCCCGGTGCTCACCGTGCCCGGCGATCCGCTGCTGCGTGACCACGCGCTGGCGTTTCGGCCCTCCCTCGCGCCCGACGGCGACCCGTTCGGCATCGACCTGCTGTGGACCAAGAACGGCACCCTGCTCACGCCGGCCATGCTCGCCGCGTACACTTCGCCCAACCTCTTCGAGGAGGGCACCGCGGTTACCATCCAGGAGAAGCTGCCGCCGCTGGCGTTCTATCCCGAGCTGCCCGGCGAAGCCGTGCTCGGCCACCAGGTCAGCCCGGAGACCGGCGACCTGACGCTGGCCCCCTTGCGCCTGAGCCGCGACGCGCACTTCCACACCGCGTTCTGCGGCGACACCGGCTACGGCAAGAGCGTGGCCGCGGTGCGCATGGCTTACGAGACCACCCTGCACTGGAAGCTCAAGACCATCGTGCTCGATTTCGGCACGGGCTGGCGGCAACTGCTCAACGCGCCGGGCCTGGCCGGCCACGTCGAGATCCGCCAACTCTCGCCCGGCGGGGTGCGGCCGCTGCGCTGGAATCCGCTCCAGGTCGGGCGGAATGTGCTGCCCGAGGTGCAGTGGCGCGCCTTCTCGGACATCTTCGGCACGATCGCCCAGCTCGGCCAGAAGCGCCAGATCCACGAGCTGCGCGAGATCCTGCGCCGGGTCTATCTCTCCGCCGGCGTGCTGGTGGACGATCCGGAGTGTCGCAACGATCCCGCCTGGGGCATTGTGCGGCCCGCCGAAGTCCCGCTGGCCGGCTGCCGGGCGGGCACACCGCTCGCCAACCTGGACCGGCGGGCGCGGCTGGCGTTGGCCGTGGAGCGTTCGCGCCAGGTGGGGCTGGGCGATCTCTATCGCCGCATCGAGACAGAGATCGCCAACGTGCCCCCGCGCGACATCCGCCGCTCGATCCTGGAAGGGATCGCATTCCGGCTGGAGCCGCTTGTGCAGGGGGAGGCCGCGCTGCAATACGCCGCCGGCCCGGAGGCAGTAGACATAAATGCTGTCGTGCCGAGCGTTGGCGGCGCGGCCGGCGGGGAGGGCTGGGGCGTCGCCGTGCTGGAAGGCGGCGCGTTCCTGGACGATTTCTCGAAGGCGTTCCTGCTGGGGTGGGCCGCCTGGCACCTCTACACCGACGCGGTGGTGTTGCGGGCGGTCGGGGGCGCGGGCCGGCCTGCCCACATGC
>CAZMIS010000057.1:0-14314 GCA_964566325.1 uncultured Anaerolineales bacterium | reverse complement strand
GCAGGGCAGGATGTGGACCCCGCTGATCGTGCCCTGCAGATGGCGATCCAGGAACGCGGCGAGCGTCCGGAGCGGCGGCTTCGGGGACCCGGAAATCTGGTCTCCGTACGTGATCACGATCGCGTCGCGTTCGGTCAGCCGGTCCGTGGCAGGCAGCGTCGAGTGCCCGGCCAGGTGCGGATGGTCCGCGCGAAAGGCTTCCAACCGAGCGGCCAGGGCCTGCCATGCCTGGGCTGCGTCCTCAGCATCGTAGATGGCGGACAGTAGCCGGATCATTCGGGTGTTGGGATCATTCATCTGTCTGCTCGCTGGACTTGCACTCTCATACGACCTGGTCGCTGCTCAGCACGTCGATCAGCAGCGCGGCGGTCCATGAAAAGACCTCGGCGCCGTGGCCCGTCCCCGTCTCGGGGTTGAAGTATTCGCGGAAATCACCCACGCGGGGCAGGTCGATGATGGCCGACCGCAGCCGCCCGGCCAGTTCGGCGTAGCCGTACGCGCTGAGGCCGTGCATCATCAGCCAGTTCATGTGTATCCACACGGGGCCGCGCCAGTAGCGCCGCGGCGAGTAGCCGGGCGCGAAGCGATCGTAGCTGGACGCCGGGAACCCGCTCGCCGGGTCAGGCCCCAGCCAGAATGCATCGCTGCCCAGATACCCGACCATGCGCGCCGCGCGTTCGGCGTCCGGGACGCCGGCAAACATGGGGCTGAAGCCCGCCAACGCAGGCACCGGGATGGATGCGCCCGCCCCGAGATCGTAATCTGCATAGTAGCCGCGACCCTCGTCCCACAGCTTCGCGTCGATCGCGGCCGCGGTGCGGGCGGCGCGCGCCCTGAACGGCGCCGGATCTGCGCCGATCAGCCCGGCCAGTTCCGCCATGTCCTGTTCGGCTCGGCACAGCAGGGTGTTGAACAGCACGTCCTGCACCAGGAAGGGACAGCCCTCACGATAGATGCGTCCTTGATCGTAGCCGCGCTGCCGGAAGAAGTCCACCAGGTAGATGTAGCAATCGTAGTCCGCGTTCAGGGGCCGCTCGGACGGGTCCACCGCCCTGGTGTCGGCTCGCTGGTAAGGCGGGATCTGCTCCGGACGCAGTGTCATGCGCCCCAGGACCGGGTCCCACAGCGGCGAGTTGTCCTGGCCCGACTCCCACGGGTGTACGATGTAGACCAGTCCCTCGTCGAGCGGGTCCCGCTCGCGGTAGAGGAAGTCGTGCCAGGCGCACAGCTTCGGGTACATCTCCACTACGTAGGCCAGCGCCCGTGGCTGATCAGCGGCATGATCATGGATGTGCAGTACGGCTGTCGCATGGACCGGTGGCTGCACGATGCCCGTGGTGTAGTGGGTTGGCGGCGCATGTGGGCTGCGCTCGATCTGCCAGAAGGACGGGCCGGGGAAGTAGGGTGCGGCCGGATCGGCCTCGTGAAACACGATGTGCGGCACGCGGCCATCGGCCCATTGGGCCGCGAAGAGGGCGCGAAGTTCCTCCTCCGCCCGGTGTTGATCGAAGTGCGCGTAGCCCATGGCGATGAAGGCTGAGTCCCACGACCACTGGTACGGGTATTGGCGCAGCGCGGGCACGCTGAAGCTGCCGCGCCAGTTGGCGTCCAGCACCTCACGGGCGCGGCGCAACAACTCCGAATGATCGTCAGCATGCGCGGTCATGGCTGCTTATCCTCCAGGAGCGCGGCCAGCAACGGTGTCACAGCTTCGAGCGAATAGTGCTGGCGGGCGAGGTGATAGTTCCACTCCACCATGCGCCGGCGCCGGACCGGGTCGATGATGGCCTCGATCACCGCGTCGACGGTCTCGCCGGTCACGGCTGCCAGGTTTTCCGGGTCGCCCCCCGCGTGGATCTCCACCAGGTCAAAGCCGAGCGGCCCGATGTCGGATGCGTAGACGTCGTAGCGGTTGACCAGCGCCGGCACGCGGAAGTAGAGCGCCTCCAGCAGCGCGTTGCCGAAACCCTCGATCACGCTGGGGTACGTCACGAAGTCTGCGTGCACGTAGGCGTCCCACAGGGCGTAGGTGGGTGATGTGCTGGCGTGGGATGAAGTGTCGGGGTGGGATAACGTGTAGGGGCGGGGTAACCCCGCCCCTACATTAGCTCCTACATTGGTCCTTGCGTTCGCGGCGGGCGCCCCGGCCTGCGCGGTGAAGCGATCGGCCGCGTAGATCAACGGCACGCGGTCCCGCGCGGCGCGTTCCTGGATCTTCTCGAGATAGGCCAGCCCTTCATCGCCCGCAGGGTGGGTGATGACCAGGACCGGCTCCTTGCCCAGCAGCCTCGGGCGGACAGCGGGCTCCCGCAGCCGGCGCACCAGTTCGACGGCCAGCTCGATGCCCTTGCGCGCGATCACGCGCGTCGGCTGCAGGATCATCAATTGGTCATCGCTCAGCCCTAACCCGGCCCGCAGGCCCGCGTTGGCCGGGGACATGGCCGGGGCCGCGGTGTTGAAGTCGAAGATGTTGGGCAGGACGACGGCGCGGATGCCCTTGCGCTGCGCCATGGCCGCCTGGGCCAGCGAGTTGATGGCCAGGTGCGTGACGGACGGCAGGGCCGGCGGGAAGCAGCGCTCCAGGATTTCGGGGATGCAGTTGACCGCGAAGCGCTCGCGCTCCCAGGCCAGGTCGTGGTTGTGGGCCAGGGTGCGCATGCCCGTGCCGGCGATGAAATCGGTGAGCGCCACGCCCAAGGGCACGTGCATGGGGATAGAGAGCGCGTTCTGCGTGAAGAGCACATCCACGTGCTGCTCGTGCACGAAGCGGGCGATGGCCGCGCGCAGGTGGGCGGCCATCGCCGCGATGCGCTCGTGCAGGTCGGGCGCAGGCTCGGTCGTCCCGAAGCTGTGGTCGTGGATCCAGCGCGCCTCGGGGTGGGTGAAGTGCATCTCCGGCACGAGTTGGCCCGGCGCGCGCGCGTCGTCCAATTCACCGGCGCAGTAGCAGCAACGATGGCCCAGCCGCGCCAGGATCTCGGCGAGCTTGGCGATCTCCAGCGAGACCCCGTCGGTCCCCGCGATGCGCGTAGAGACGAATCCGATGTTCATGGCCTTAAGCCCCGCTTCAGCCCGGGTAGAGCGCGCGCTGCGTGTCCGGATCGATCCAGCGGATGCTGTCCTCCGGGAAGCGCAGCCACACGTTCGCGTCGGCACGGGTCTCGAAGCTTGGGTGCGTGGAGACCTTGATCCGGTGCCTGCCGAACGCAACGGTCAGCAGGTTCTGCGAGCCCAACGGCTCGACCACCAGCACGCTGGCCTTGAGCGCGTCGTCGGCCGGTGCGGCGAGCGTCTCCATGTTCTCCGCCCGGATGCCCACCATGATCGGCTTGCCGTCGTAAGGAGCCAGCAGCGGCTGCATGGCCGGTTGCGGCGTCAGGCTGAACTCCTCGCCGAGCTTCACGACCGTGTGGCCGTTCTCACGCTGCACCTGGCCATCCAGGAAGTTCATGGGTGGGTTGCCGATGAAGCCGCCGATGAACTGGTTCGCCGGGAAGTCGTAGATGGTCGTCGGCTGGTCGACCTGCTCGATGATGCCGTCCTTCATCACAGCGATGCGGTCGCCCATGCTCATCGCCTCGATCTGATCATGGGTCACGTAGATGGTCGTGGCGCCCAGCTCGGCCAGCAGCCGCTTGAGTTCCGCGCGCATCTCAAGCCGCAGCAGCGCGTCGAGGTTGCTGAGCGGCTCGTCCATCAACAGCACCTGCGACTGCATGGCGATGGCGCGCGCGACGGCGACGCGTTGGCGCTGGCCACCGCTCATCTTGGATGGATACCTGTCCAGCATCTTCTCGATGTGGAGCAGTTCCGCGGCGCGCTTCACGCGGCGGTCGATCTCTGCCTTGTCCAGCTTCTGCATCGCCAGGCCGAACGCGACGTTATCGTAGACCGTCATGTGCGGAAAGATGGCGTAGCTCTGGAACACCATCGAGATACCCCGCTCGCGCGGAGGCAGGAAGGTGACCTCCTTGCCACCGATGCTGATCCGTCCCTCATCGGCCACACCCAGCCCGGCGATCGCGCGCAGGAGAGTGGTCTTGCCGCAGCCGCTGGGGCCGAGCAACACCATGAACTCGCGGTCGTGGATCGTCAGGTTGGCATCGTTAACGGCGATGAAGTTGCCGAATCGCTTGGTCACGTTTTCGATTTTGATCTCAGCCATGCTCGAACTCCTGTTGGGCTACTTGCTGATCTGTCCCCACATGTTGAACAGGTACTTGCGGATCGCGAAGATGAAGATCACCGAGGGCACCAGCATGAAGAACCCGCCGGCGAACCTGTAAGGCTCCCCCGATAGCTGCAGCGAGACCAGCACCTGCGCAGGCAGCGTGCGATTCTGCACCGTCAGCACGGTGGCCGCAAAGACCTCGTTCCAGGACATCACGAAGGTGAAGACGGCTGCCGCGGCGATGCCCGGCAGCACCAGCGGCAGCACCACCCGGCGGAACGCCTGCACGGGCGTGCAGCCAAACACCTGAGCGGCCTCCTCCAGCTCGTAGGGGATGCTGGCAAACACACTGCCGATCACCAGGATGGTGGTGGGCAGCGTCAGCGCGGTGTGCATCAGGGCCAGGCTGTAGACCTTGTCGAAGATGCCCAGGCTGATGAAGGTCACGGCCAGCGGGATGGAGAGGATCACCACCGGGAATGCGCGCACGGCCAGGATGGAGAGTCGGAAGGCGTCACGGCCCCGGAAGATGTAGCGCGAGATGGCATAGCCTGCCGGCGCGGCAATCAGCGTCGAGAGCGTCAAGGTGATCACCGCGACGATGACGCTGTTGATCAGGCCGGGCACGATGCCGAACGATCCCAGGAAGAACTTCATCGTCTCGAAGGAGAAGGGGATGAAGGGCAATACGCCCTTGGGATAGGAGCGCACCACTTCGGGCGTTGTCAGCGCCATCGAGGCGATGAACCAGATCGGCACCAACACCCACAGGCAGAGCACGATGCCCACCAGGTAGGTGAATGCGCGGCCCATCATCATGCGACGGCGGGCCTTCGCGCGGACGGCCGCCATCTCGGCAGAGATCAAGGCGCCGGAAGTATCAGCAGTTGTCATTGGCCGGCCTCCTCTTGTGTGCGGACCATGCGCAGGTAGATGACCGCGGTGATCATGGAGATCACCAGGATGAAGCCGGCGTAGGCGGCGGCCAGGTTCATGTTGCGCAGGTCGTAGTACTGGCGGTATGTCTCGTTGGCCAACACCGTGACCACTTCACCGCCGGAGAGCGCAATCACCACCGCGAAGACCTGGAGGGCGAGGATGGTGCGCAGGATCAGGGCCACCTGGAGGCTCGGTTTCAGCATCGGCAGGATGACGTGACGCACGCGCTGCCAGAGCGAGGCGCCGAACACCTCAGCCGCCTCGAGCACCTCCTGCGAGATGGCCTGGAGACCGGAGACCACGATGATCATCACGATCGCCGTGGCGCGCCACACCTCGGCCAGCCAGATGGCGATGATGATCCAATGGCGGGTGTCCGCGGTGAGATAGGGTTGTGCACTGCTGATCAAGCCCAGCGCCTGCAGGATGCTGTTGAGATAGCCGTTTTGCGTGAAGATGGAGGAGAAGACGATGCCCACGGCCAGATCGGACGCGGCCAGCGGGATCGCGAAGATGGCCAGGAAGACCGTGCTGAACTTCAGCCGGGCCTGGATCACCAGCGCCATGATGATGGCGAGGATGAACTGCACCGGGATGATGATCACCATCAGCAGCAAGGTGGTTCCCAGCGCGGGCTTGAAGAACCGGTCGTTGAGCATCTTCTCAATATAGGCGGTCGTGAACTGGCCGGTGTCGCCCGCGTCGATGCGGCCGCTGGTTTCGTCGTAGACTTGTAGCGCCCGTGATGGCGCCCAGCCCGCGACGGTCTGTCCCTCGTTCTGGCCCTCGATCCTGAACCATACCTCCAGCATGGCCTGTTCCTGGATGCTTACTACCGCGCTGTTGGCCAGGCTGCCCGTCACTGCGCTCCTTTCGTTCGGTTCGGCATAGACGCTGGTCAGCGGATCCGCAGTGGCGCCCAGCTTGGGACGCACGGTGCCCTCCGAGGGAGCACCCTGTGCATCGGTGGCGCGCACGCGTATGCGACTGTCGGACACCCAGCCCGTGACCTGTTGTCCGTTGGGATCGGCAGCCGCGACGCGCAGCCATGTCTCCGTCAGGGCGGTTCCGCCAGCTAATTCGTCGGGCGCGACAACGATCCCCTGGCGGTCGAGCAAGGCGATTTGAGTGCCCTGCGGCAGGGAGCCGGCCGAGCGGCTGCCCGCAGCGGCCTCGTCGCGGAGGGTCAGAAGCGCTCCGTCATCCCACACCGCCAGCCGGATGGCGCGCACCATCGGCAGCGCGAAGAAGATGGCCAGGTAGAGGAGCGAGGGTAGGATCAGAAGATAGGGCGCCCAATTGACTCTCTGCCGGCGCTGCCTGGCCGGCGCTGCAGGTTCGGTTGTCCGCGGGACTGATTCGCTTGTCATAGGCCTGCTCCTGTGATGGACGCTGCCCCCGGCCTGCTGGCGTCTGGAACCTGCTTCAGGCTGGGGACAGCGTCCCATCAGGCTCGCGACGGGTCAGGAGACTCGCCGCGAGCGGAACCGTGGGTCAGCGCGGGTTCACCGGGCAGGGGCCGGTGGAGGGCGGATCGGGCGCCCAGCAGGGTGCACCGGTCTCACTCATCAGCTTCTGCAGGTTGGCTGCCTCCTCGGCGAGCACGCCGGGGATCGGTTCCTTGTTGATCACGGTGCGGTCGAAGGCGTTGCGGAAGATCTGGTTGATCTCGCCGCCCCGTTCGCCGAGGCCGATCGGCAGCAGGGAGGGCACCGCGTTGGCCGCGTTGGCCTGTTTGTTCACGGCCTCCAGCTCGATGGCGATTCCTGGCGGCAGACCCGCAGTGTCGACCCCGCCGACCACCGGGTAGAACCCCAGGTCGTTGAGGATGCGGCCCTGAGTCGCCGGCAAGGTCAGGTAATCGATGGCGGCCTGGGCCGCTTCGGGGTTCGGCGCGGCCTTGGGGATGCCCAGACCAACGACGACCGGCATGAAGCCGAGTCCGGCCGGTCCGGACGGCGCGGGGAAGGCCACGAAGTCATCCGGCTTCTCGTTGAAGGCGGTGAGCAGGCGGGCCGTATGGTCGAAGGCTACCCACACCTCGCCGGCCAGCAGCGGTTCCTGCATGAAGGAGTAGTTGATCGACTGCGGGTGGATGTAGGGCCACAGGTCGTCGCGCAGCCAGGTGAGCATCTCTTCGGCCTCCTGGCTCTGGAAGTTACTCACCATGCCGCCCGTGAACGAGGGCCACATGTAGCCCTGCAGGAAGCGATGGAACAGGCCGGCGTGAGGAAGACCGCAGAGCGGCTTGCCTTCGCCCTCGTTGATGGCCTTGCACCATTCGCCGAGTTGCTGCCAGGTCAGGCTGTCGATGTTCGCACCGGAAGGCAGGTAAGGCAGGGCATCTTTGTGCGCGGCCATGATGTAGGTGGCCTGCATCCACGGCACGTAGTAGAGATAGTCCTCGGTGCCCAGCAGGCCGGTCGACAGGAAGGCCGGGGCGAAGTCGCGGGTGGCCGAGAGGTCTTCGACCAGGTCGGCCAGGTTGACCATCGTGTCGGCCTTCTGCAGGGGCGGGAATGTGCCGTGCAGCGACCCGACGACATCCACTGTGCCCTTGCCCGCCTGCGCACCGGCGGTCACCAGGTCGAGCAGGGGGCCCTCCTCAGAGGCAGTGAAGTCAAAGCCGCCATCCTTGAGGATGGTGCGGAACTTCTCTTGTTCCTCGACGACGTTGAACTGCGTGGAGAAGAACACCACGCCCTCTGCCGACGCAGCAGGTACGGCTGTCGGCTCTGCGACGGGCGCCGTGGTCGGGGCGGGCGCCGCTGGTGCAGTGGTGGGCGCCGGCGCGGCTGGGGCGACCGGTGCGGGGGTCGCTGCCCCGCCACACGCCGTGACGATCAGCGCCAGCACCATCAGCGCTGCCAGGGTGGAGAATGCTCTCCGGGAGGTCGAACGTTCCTTCATTGATCTTCTCCTACATTTGGGTAAATTGGAACTGTGATGCCATTCGGCTTCCGGACGACAGCTGCATCACGCTCTCGCCTCGTAGCTATGATCCTTCACGGTCTCCGGCGATATTTCACCTCCTCGCACGCCTCCGCAGGCCCGTTCAGGCCACAGCCGGTTGGGGCGCGCTGCCACAGGACTGCCGCACCACCAGCTTCGGCGCCAGGATTTCCTGGCGGGAGGACAGAGTCTCTCCCCGGAGGAGGTGGATGAGCATGCCGCATACAAGCTTGCCGATCTGATAGATGGGTTGATGGACAGTCGTCAGCGGCGGGTGAGAGTGTTCGGCCATCGGGATATCGTCGAAGCCGGTGACCGCAATATCCTTGCCAACCTCCAACCCGCGCCCCTGGATGGCGCTCATGGCGCCCAGCGCCATGAGGTCGTTGCACGCCACCATGGCGGTCGGCCTTTGCGCACGATTGAGGAGAAGCTCAGCCGCGTCAAAACCGCTCTTCTGGGTGAGGTCGCCGTTGACGATCTGGTCGTCCGGCAGCGCCATACCGTGCGCAGCGAGCGCCTGGCGGAGCCCGGCGAGGCGGTGATCGGTGAAGAGCAGGTTGGCAGGCGGGGCCAGGCACGCGATGCGGCGGTGGCCGAGCCCGACCAGGTGCTCGCCGATGGCTCGCATGCCTTGCGTCCCGTCGACGTCAACGAAGGGGAAGTCCAGGTCGCCCTCCATCCGTCCGAACGTCACGAACGGAAAGGCTGCATCCTGCAGGTAACGGATGCGGGCGTCCTGCCGCCGGGTGCGGACGATGACGAAGCCGTCGACCTGGTGGCTTTGCACCTTCTGCCGGTAGGTCTGCAATTCGCCGTCGCCCGGCGCCTGGGTGGAAACCAACAGATCGTAGCCATGCTCGGCGGCGGCATTGCCGACGCCCGCCAGGAATTCACTGAAGAAGGGGTCCGAGAAACGCGGGCCGAAGGTCGGCAGGATCAGGCCGATCGTGTCGGACCGGCGCTTCTGAAGACGTTGGGCCAGCAGGTTGGGGGTGTAGCCGAGCTCATCTGCGACGCGGCGTACGAGCGCCTTGGTCTCGGGGCTGACATCGTCGTAATCGGCCAGCGCGCGCGACACCGTGGTGATGGACTTACCCGTGCGGCGTGCGATCTCCTTGAGCGTCGCTGTCATCGGGCCTCTTCCTCGAGAACCTGAACTCAGCCGGCGGCTTGGGAGCCAAGCCAAAACGTTTCGGACGATGGTCATCATACACCAAAACGTTTTGGCTGTCAATGGACTTCGCAGAATTCGCACTGCAAACGCGCAAATTGCCGTATTGGGCGCGGCGCCGGCCACGCCAGATCGAAGGCGCTGGACAGATTTCGGGCCAATCGGTATGATGCTGGCGTCTGCGGTGGTTCCCCCTGACAGGTGAGGAGAGCAATGGGCGAAGCATTGATACTGGATGGGCCGCGCTCCCTGGGGTTCGAGGAAACTCCTGACCGCGCACTCGAGCCGCATGAAGTGCGGCTCCGTACGCTCTATTCCGGCATCAGCGCCGGCACCGAGCTGACCGCGTACCGCGGCAGCAATGTTTATCTCCACAAGCACTGGGACGCCGAGCAGCGCCTCTTCGTCCCTGGTGAGCCTTCCAAGCAGTACCCCGTGCGCGACCTGGGTTACGAGGAGTCGGGCGAGGTGATCGAGGTGGGCAGCGAGGTCCGCCGCGTGAAGATCGGCGACATCGTGTGTGGCACCTGGGGGCACCGCACGACGCACATCGCGGCCGAGGACTACGCGGTCGGTCGCATCCTGCCGCCCGGGCTGGACCCCATCGTGGGCATCTACTCGCACATGGCCGCCATCGCGTTGAACGGCATCCTCGACGCAGCGATCCGGTTGGGCGAGACCGTGGCCGTGTTTGGCCTGGGCGTCCCCGGCCAGATCGTCGCGCAGATGGCGCAGCGCTCCGGCGCACGCGTGATCGGGGTCGACCTGATCGAATCGCGGCGGGCCAAGGCGGTCGAACTGGGCGCGGTCGACGTGCCCCTCGACGCCCGCGCAGGGCGGATCGCGGAGCAGATCAAGGCGTTGACCGATGGCCGCGGCGCGGACGTCTGCATCGAGGCATCCGGCGCCTACCCCGCGCTGCACGAGGCGGTGCGTGCGGCCACCTACTCGGGCAAGGTGGTCGCGCTGGGCTTCTTCCAGGGGCCGGGGATGGGACTCGATCTCGGTGAGGAGTTCCACCACAACCGGATCAACGTGGTCTGCTCGCAGATCTCGGGCGTGGGGCCCGAGCTGAGCTACCGGTGGAATCGGGACCGGCTCGTGCGGACCGGCATCCGGCTGCAGGCCGAGGGCGAGCTGCAGCTGAAGCCGCTGATCACCCACGTCGTGCCGTGGCGCGAGGCGCCCGACGCGTTCCGCATGCTTGACGAGGACCCGGGGGCCGCGCTGCAGGTCGTGCTGGACTTCGAGGTGACGCGATGAAGCTTCGGACCGCCATCCTCGGCTGCGGCGGTTTCGCGCACCGGCACGCCGCGAACCTGGTCGGCCAGCCCGACAAGTTCGAGTTGGTGGCCGTGTGCGACCGGCACCCCGAGCGCGGCCAGGCCTTCTCCGACCGCTATACGGCCGGCCGAGCGACGGTGGTCACCGGCCATCACGACTTGTTCGACCGGGCGCGCCTCGATCTGTGCGTGATCTGCCTGCCGCCCTACGGGCACTCGGACGAAGTCGAAGTCGCGGCCGCGCAGGGGGTGCACCTGCTGCTGGAGAAGCCCATCGCCCTCACCTCCGGGCATGCGTGGCGCATGGTCGAAGCGGCGGAACGCGCGGGCATCGTGACCCAGGTGGGCTTCATGTTCCGCTTCGGCGCAGCGGTGGAGCGGCTCAGGGCGCTGATCGATTCCGGCGAAGCCGGCCCCGTCGGCCTGATGAGCGCGCGCTACTTCTGCAACGCGCTGCACGCGCCGTGGTGGCGGGATCGCGACCGCTCGGGCGGCCAGCTGGTGGAGCAGGTCATCCACATGTTGGACCTGATGCGCTACCTGCTCGGCAAGCCGGCGTCGGTCTACAGCCTGCAGCGCAACCTGTTCCACCGGGACATGCCGGACTACACGATCGAGGATGTTTCGGGGACTGTGATCGGCTTCGACGACGGCGCGATCGGCGTGGTCTACGCGACCAACGGCGCGATCCCGGGCAGGTGGATCAACGACTACCGGGCGGTGGCGCGCGGGGTGACGGTGGACTTCTCCGACGCGAACCACGCGACCTTCACCTTCACGGGCGGCGCTGAGCTGAGGACGGAAACGGTCGCCTCGGACGAGGGATACCACCTTCGGGAGCTGCTCGACCTGCACCGCGCGATCGAGGAGGGCCGCGCCGCGCGCACCCCTCTCCGCGAGGGGGCCCTGTCGCTCGACCTGGCGTTGGCCGCCCGGCGCTCCGCGGAGACGGGCGGCGTCGTGATGCTGTCGTAAGGCCGCCGCACACGACGCCTGTGAGGTCAGAGTGACAGACAATCCGCGGTCACCCCGAGCGCAGCGAAGGGTCTCGCCCCCGGGGTCAGAGATGCTTCGGCCTGACCGCGTTGGTTGTGCGACGAAGGGAGGCTGACTACCCGCGCGGCCCGCGCGTGGCCTGCTCCAGCAAGGCCTGGATGCGCGGGGCCAGGGTCGCGGGGTTCGGGTGCAGCCCCTCCAGCAGCAGCAGGTTCTCGAACAGCAGCTCGATCGACGCGTCGATGACGGCATCCGCGGGCCGATCTGCGATGAGGGACGCCAGGTTGCGCGTCAGCGGATGCCGGCGGTTGAGCTCCAGGATCTTCGGCGGGATGTGGTAGTCCTGCTCCAGCAGGCGGCGCAGGCGCTGCATCTCCCGCTCGAAGCCGGGCTGCGGCGACACCAGCCGAGCCGGGTTGCCGGTCAGCAGCTGCGACTCGCGCACCTCGGTGACCCGGTCGCCCAGCACGGTCTTGAAGCGCGCGGCCACTGCGGCCCACTCGTCGTCCGGCAGGCCCGACTCCGCGCCTGGTTCCTCGTGCGGCTGACCGGGCAGCGCCAGACCCGGATCGTCGACGTTCCTGAGCGGCTTGTCCCCGTAGCTGGCCAGCGCCTGCACCATGAAGCCATCGAACGGATCGCCCATGAGCAGCACCTCGATGCCGCGCGACTTGAAGGCGTCGAGGTGCGGGCTGGCCGCGATGGAGGCCGGGTCGCTGCCCAACAGGTAGTAGATCTCGCCCTGCCCGTCCACCATGCGCCCCACGTACTGGGCCAGCGAGACCAGCTTGCCTTCCGAGGCGGTGGAAGGGAAGCGCAGAAGCTCGAGCAGGTCCTCCTTCTCTCCGGAGGCAACACCCTGCTTGATGAATACGCCCATGTCCTGCCAGAATCCGGCGTACTCCGCCGGATTTTCCGCCGCGAATTCCGCCAGCACCTTGGTGACCCGGCCCGCGAGCACCTTCTGGATCGCGCGCAACGTGCGGTTACTCTGCACCGTCTCGCGCGACACGTTCAGCGGGATGTCCTCGGAGTCGACCACGCCCTCGACGAAGCGGAGATGCTCGGGCAGCAGCTCCTTGTTGTGCGCCTGGATGAGCACCTTGCGCGAGTAGAGCTGCAGGCCGTAATCGGACCGCAGGCTCAGCGCGCCGCGATCCAGCTTGCGGGGCACGTAGAGGATGGTGCGGATATCGACCGGCGCGTCCGTGACCAGGTGCGTGTGCAGCAGGGGCGGCTCCGGATCGAGCGTCAGCTGCCGGTAGAAGGCGGCGTACTCCTCGTCCTGCACCTCGCGCGGCGGCTTGCGCCACAATGCCGTCTGCCGGTTCGCAACCTCGCCCCTGACGTATACCGGGAAAGACACGTAATCCGAGTGCTTGCGCACGATGCTGCTGAGGCGCCAACCATCGGTGAAGTCGTACGCATCTTCCTTCAGCCGGATGAGGATCTCCGTGCCGCGCGACGTCTTGTCCGCCGGCGCCAGGTCGAAGCGGCTGTCCCCGCGGGACGTCCAGCGCCATGCGGGTGCATCGGGCTGATACGACCGCGAGGTGACCGCCACCTCGTCGGCCACCATGAAGACCGAGTAGAAGCCCACACCGAACTGCCCGATGAGGTCCACCGGCTTCTGGCCCTCGCCGATCTGCTTCAGGAACGCGAGCGCGCCGGAGTGGGCGATCGTGCCCAGGTTTTCGATGAGCTCGTCGCGCGTCATGCCGATGCCGGTGTCCGAGATGGTCAGCGTGTGTGCGTCGGGGTCCGACTCGATGCGGATGGCCAGTTCGGCGTCGGCATCGATGACGTCGCGGTTGGTGAGCAGCTCGAACTGCATGCGGTGCAGCGCGTCCGATGCGTTCGAGACCAGCTCGCGCAGGAAGATCTCGCGTTCGGTGTACAGCGAATGGGCGAGGATGTTGAGCAGCTGTTGGACTTCGGCCCGAAACTCGAGGGTTTCGGCCGCAGGCGCCTGGTCGGTCATGTTCGTTGCCTCCTCATGGCCGGTCACCGCAGTGGCGCACAGGGCCGGACGCACAATGGCGCGGCGCCTGAGCCCGCAGTGACCCGGGTTTGACGTGACTGTCGTTTCAATAGAGTCTATACCCGAAGCGTTAGAGTGGCGCAAATCCGATGTTAGCGTTGCGTTAGCGCAGAGAGTTGGGGCACGGGCGTAGGACGCAAAAAAGAGCTTCGGGGCTTGTCGGCCCGAAGCTCCTCTGTCTGGCGCCGCGCGGCGCCGCGGTGGTGAAGTTACTTCCCTGTTCCGGTCAGGTCGAGTGGGTCCGGAAGGCCGAACGGACTGCCCGCCCGGACTTCGAGGTCG
Organism: uncultured Anaerolineales bacterium; assembly: GCA_964566325.1. Lineage (GTDB taxonomy): Bacteria > Chloroflexota > Anaerolineae > CG2-30-64-16 > CG2-30-64-16 > JALOOB01. The sequence goes on along the minus strand of CAZMIS010000057.1, from coordinate 476 downwards.
CTCTCGTAGATGATGGTCGGCACCTCGTACGGCTTGCCGCTGACCTGCTTCTGTTGATTACTCTGCGTCTGCATGACAACTCCCTATCCGCGAGCCGAGCGCCAGCTCAGAACGATGCCGGCCAGTCCGAATATCAACGCACCGGCGAACAGCGTGCGGGGCGCCGGTGCCGCACTGGTGCTGCTTCCACCGAAGTTCTGCAGTGCCACGACATTGGGCTGGCATGCCGGCCCGGTCAGCGTGCCGCTTGCCGTGCCCCGTCCTGGCTTCACCGCGACATTCACCGGACCGCCGGCGTTCGTTGCGCCTTCGACGGTGAACTGGAAGATCTGGGTGCGCGACGTCGCGTCGACGGCCGCGGGTCCGGAGGCCGCCGCGCCGGCCGCGAGAGTGCTGCCGCCCAGCTGCGGGTCACAGTCTTCGAACTTGATGCCGTTGACGCCCGTCGTCGGATCGGTCCCGTGCACGACGGTGCA
>CAZMIS010000056.1:0-14401 GCA_964566325.1 uncultured Anaerolineales bacterium | reverse complement strand
CACAGCCCAGGCCGCCGCCTCCTGATCTCCTTTACCCTAACGGTGAACAGTTACCGCCGCATTTGCCCGCATGGATGCCTCGTGGCATACTTGAGGTCGATTCAGTGGAGGGTATACGCATGACGGACAGGATCGCAGCCTAAAGAGTCTCGCCCCGCTCCCCCTTGGGGAAACCACCTCGCGCGCGGTCCGCGCGCCGAGGGTGCTGGCGGGGTGTGCGCCTGCTGTGATCGTGCGATCCCGATTCATACCGAGGGCCTTCAGCGCCACAGGCAGTCCGCCTGTGGCGTTTTGCGTATATCAGGCAGGTGCACGCCCCGATTGTTTTGTCGAGGAATGCTTATGCTGACTGTTCGGGACATCACCCACTGGTTCGGCGACGTCAACGTGCTGGATCGGATCAATTTCACGCTCAACCGCGGCGAGTCCGCCGGCCTGATCGGGCCGAATGGGTCCGGCAAGACTACCCTGCTGCGCATCATCATGGGCCAGCTCAAGCCCGACCGGGGCCACGTCTCGTTGTTCCCGCTCTCGGCGCGCGCCGGCTACCTGGCGCAGGCGCTCGAGTTCAGCCCGGGGGCCACGGTCGGCGACGTGCTCGCGGCAGCCGAAGGTGAACGCGAGGCCGCGGAGGCGCGGCTGGCGCGCCTGGCCGCGGAGATGGCGACCGCAGCGGCGGACGATCTTCCTGCGGCGATGGCGGCCTACGACCGGGCCCTGGCCGAGTTTCAGGCGCTCGGCGGAGGCGGTCGCTACGCCCATGCCGCGGCGGTCCTGGCCGGACTCGGCATGGCGGATGTGACGCATGACCGGCTCGTCGACAGCCTGAGCGGTGGCCAGAAGACGCGGCTCGGCCTGGCGCGGCTCTTGCTCACGGAGCCGGACCTGCTCCTGCTCGACGAGCCGACCAATCACCTCGACATTGTCGCGCTGGAATGGCTGGAGACGTACCTGGCCGGCTATCCGGGCGCGGTGCTGATCGTCTCTCACGACCGCGCGTTTCTCGACCGGTCGGTCACGCGCATCCTGGCACTGGACGACGTGACGCACACGCTGCGCGAGTACGCGGGCGGGTACAGCGACTATGCGTTGGCGGTGGACCGCGCGCTGGACAAGCAATGGGCGGCCTACCGGGAGCAGCAGGTGCGCTTCCGCAAGCTGGAGGGTTCCATCCGCCGCCTGAGCAACCAGGCAAAGAACATCGAGGGCGAGACCATCCACTTCTACTGGCGCCGCATCGCCAAGGACCTGGCGCGGCGCGCGGTGGTGCAGAAGGAGCGCCTGCAGCGGATGATGGACGACGAGGACCGCATCGAGCGGCCGGGGCAGACGTGGAAGATGAAGCTGGAGTTTTCCGATGCGCCGCGCAGCGGGCAGAGCGTGCTCCAGATCGAGGAGCTGCGCTTCGGCTACGGCGCCCGGCCGCTGCTCGATGGCGTCGACCTGCACCTGGGCTACGGCGAGCGCGCAGTGCTGATCGGTCCGAACGGAACGGGCAAGACCACGCTGCTGAAGCTGATCCTGGGGCAGCTTCAGCCGTGGTCGGGCGCGGTGCAGCTGGGTCGTGGTGTTCGGGTGGGCTACATGGCGCAGGAGCAGGAGAACCTGCTGCCCGAGGCCACGCCGTTGGAGCTGATCCGGGACGCCGCGCCGCTCGACGAGACCGAGGCGCGGTCGTTCCTCCACTACTATCTCTTCGCGGGGGACGAGGTCTTCGTGCCCGTCGGCCGCCTGAGCTTCGGCGAGCGCAGCCGGCTGAGCCTGGCGCTGTTGGCCGTGCAGGGGTGCAACTTTCTGCTGCTGGATGAGCCCGTCAACCACCTCGACATTCCGTCACGCGAGCGCTTCGAGCAGGCCATGGCGCGCTTTCGCGGGACCGTGCTCGCGGTCGTGCACGACCGCTACTTCATCGAGCGACTGGCGACGGTCGTGTGGGTGTTGGAGGGGCAGACGGTGCGCCCCGCGTGAGTGCGCCTACGGGTGCAGATCATTTGCGCACCGTTTCGATTGTGGCATACTGCGCACATGTCATTCTGGCCATTTCCGCGCGGGACGCAGAGCTATGTCCGCCTCGCGACACCTCACGATCGCGTGCCGGTGTCGGAACTGGTCGCGCGCACGGGGAAACGTCACGGCAGCGCCGCGCTGGAGGACCAGGCCGCGCTCCTGATGGGCGGCCTGAGCACGGTCGCGTTCGTCGGCGGCGACGCGTGCGGGTTCCTGGGGGTCCACCTGCGCGAGCCGGCCGGCGAGCCGCCCCAGGTCTGGGCCGACGTGGCCCTGGCGGCCATCGATGGCGAGCCGCGGCTGAACAGCGTCGTCCCGCAGCTCGTCACCGGCGCGATTCCGGGTCTGATTCGGCTCGAGGCAACGGGCATGGTGTGCCTTGCGCCGGATGGCTGGCTTTACGAGGGGTTGCGCCGAGCGGGTTTTGTGGAAGAAGACCGGGTCATCACCTACGCACTGACCTTTGCCCCGCCGCACGACGATGCGGGCGAGCCAGCCTCGCCGCTGATCCGCGCGGCGACGACCGCGGATACCGCTGCAGTGATCGAGATCAACCGCGAGGCATTCGGCCCGTTCTGGCAGTACGACGATGCCATGGTCCTCCACTGGATGCTCACCTCGGATCACGCCGTGGTGGTGCAGGCGGAAGGTCATGTCGCGGGGTTTGCCATCACCGCGGCCGGGCAGCAGGGCCACTACGCGCATCTCATCCGGATCGCTACGGATCTGCGCGATCGGGGGCGCGGCTTCGGCCGCATGCTCGTCGAGGACGCGCTGCGGTATGCCGCAGGGAGTCGCGCGCCCGGGCTGGCCTTGAATACGCAGGCCAGCAATGTGGTCTCGCGCAACCTGTATGAATCGCTGGGCTTCCGCCAGACTGGCCACTCACTCGCGGTGATGATCTACCGGCTGTAGCGGCGCGCGCCCTCCGCACCGCAGGCCGGTTGCAGCCGGCCCCGGCAAGCGCCGGTCGATCGTCGTGGCGGCCTACAGGTCGAGGATCCAGGTCTCGCCGACGAGGTCGACCCCGAAGCTGTGGTGCGGCTCCGCCTCGGTCATCCGGAACCCGGCCGTCTCGTAGATGTGCCGCGCGGGCAGCAGGCAGCTGTTCGTCCAGAGCACGATCTGGCGGTAACCCCGCTCCCGGGCAAAGCGGATGCATTCCTCCACCAGCGCACGGCCCACCCCCTGGCCGCGCGCAGCCTGCTCCACGAACAACAGCCGCAGCTTGGCGACCGTGTCGGACTTGTGCACCATGAAGACGGAGCCTACGCGTTCTCCGTCCACCTCCGCGATCCAGCAGCCCTCCCAGGTGGGGTCGAAGTTCTGCCTGAACTGCTCGACGATGCCCGCGACGAGCACCTCGAATTCCTCGTTCCAGCCGTATTCCCCGGTGTAGAGCGCGCCGTGTCGCCTGACGACCCAGTCCAGGTCGTCGTCGCGCGGGGGGCGCAAGGTGATGGCCATGGTGATCCTCCTGGCCCCGACGCGGGCCCGGGCTAGTACCCCGCCACTAAGGTCATGATGAGTAGCATAGGGCCTTGTGCCCGTCCTGACGCCCACAAGGGGCTATGCTACGTCTCTCAAAGTAAGCGTGGCGCAGTACTAGTCCACCAGTTGCTTGTACATCACATAGGCATCCACGAAGCCGAGCCGCGGGTGACGGAACGCGGCCGGCAGCCGGCCCGCGATGTCGAATCCGTGGCTCTGCCAGAGGCGAACCGCGCCTTCGTTGGTCGATACGACGAGGTTGTATTGCATCGCGCGGAAGCCGCGGGAGACGGCCTCAGCCTGCGAATGCTCGCACATGGCGGACGCGATGCCCCGGCCTCGCGCCTCCTCCGCGACGATGTAGCCACAGTTGCACACGTGGGAGCCCAGGCCGGGTTGATTCGGCTTGATGTAATAGGTGCCGAGGACGGTGTTTGTGTCGTCCACTGCGACGAAGGTCGCCTGTGGCGCCTCGACCCATGCGCGGCGGGCCTCCTCCTCCGTGATCTGGGGCGGGAAGGCGTACGTCTCGCCGGCGCGGAACACCGGCTCGATGACGCGCCACACCGCGTTCCAGTCGCCGGGCTGCAGGGGGCGGATTTCGATCGTGTCATTCATCGGCGCTCTCCACGATAGGGTTGAGGGTGATCTTAGCACAGGGCGGGGCGAAATGCACGGGCCGCGCCGGCAACGATCGTGGCCGAAAATGCCTCCGCCGGAAACATCTGACGGTCAAAAGTGCCCCCGATGAATCAGAACATTTGAGCTGTTTTGGTCTCTCAAACCCCTTGACTTGGGGGACGGCCGGCGCGATAGTGGGCCGCAGAACAGGCGTTCGGTCTCTGTTCGGAGCCCATCCCGCACCGCCCTCGCCGCAAAGCGCCGCCTCGCCCACGTGCGACGGATCGCCGGCCGAGACACCGGCCTGGCAGGGGGTGCGGGATGGAGATCGCAGGCGCACGACGCTGATGGAGGAAGGAGGTGCAGATGGCTGTGCAGCATGCGGAGAAGCCACGGCGAACCCGGACCCGCCGGGCCAAGGTTCTCCCCTGGGCCGAGCTGCTGCGCAAGATCGGGGAGGAGCTGGCCGCGCAGGAGGGTCCTGGCGGCGAAGCAAGCGGGCCGGATCCCAAAACAATGTCGCAACAGGAGCGGCTGGCGCGCCTGCTGTGGGCACGGGCGCTGGACGGCGACCGGCACGCGATCAAGTTGCTGGTCGCCTACGCCTACGGCGTGCCGGTCAGATCGATGGCGGTCGCGGTGACGATGCAGCGGCCGTTCACCGCGGATGAGTTCGGCAAGGCGAGTGTGCGCCTGCTGGCGTGGCGCGCCGCGCGGCTGAGCGAGACGAAGGAATGAGCGTGCGGCGGAAGGCGTAGTGAGTGAGGACATCACCCCGGCAGCGCAACGCCGCGAATGGCTGTTGGCAACGCAGTCGTTCGCGTACTGGATCGACACGTACGGCCACCTGTACGACGCCACGGCGCGCACCTGGACGCCCATGCACCTCTGGGCCAGCCAGTTGCCCGTGGCCGACGCGCTGCAGGAGCACCGGCTGGTGGTGATGCTGAAGGCGAGGCAACTGGGCATGTCGTGGCTGACGGTGGGTTACGCGCTGTGGCTGATGCTGTTCCGGCCCGAGGCCACGGCCTTGCTCTTCTCGAAGCGCGACGACGAGGCGGTGCACCTGCTCAACTTCCGGCTGCGCGGCATGTACGAACGCCTGCCGGACTGGATGCGTGCGCGGCGGGAGGTGCAGTCGAACGCGCACGAGCTGCGGCTATCCAATGGGTCCGCGGCCCTGGCGTTCCCCACGACGGGCGGCCGCTCCTACACGGCAACGATCGCGGTGATCGACGAGGCCGACCACGCGGAGAACCTGGACGGGCTGCTGGATGCGGTCAAGCCGACGATCGACGGCGGCGGCAGCCTGGTGCTCCTGTCGACGGTCAACAAGGACCGGCCGGGCTCGCCGTTCCAGCGCATCTACCGGGCGGCCCGGCAGGGCGCGAACGACTATCACCCGATCTTCCTGCCCTGGCGCGCGCGGCCCGATCGCGACGCGGCGTGGTACGAGTCGGTCAAGCGGGATGTGCTGGCGCGCACCGGTGCGCTCGACGCGCTGCATCAGGAGTATCCGGCGACGGAGATCGAGGCGCTGGCGGGCCGGACGCTGGATCGACGGTTCCCTGCGGCGTGGATCGAACGGGCCGGCCGCGGGATCGATGGTCAAGGTCCCAGGGTCGAGGACCCGGCCGCGCTGGCCGCGGGGATGGACGGGCTGCCGGGGGTTCAGGTGTTCGAAGCGCCGGCCGCGAGGCGATCGTACGTGATGGGGGTGGATCCGGCGGAGGGCAACCCGCACTCGGACGAGTCGGTGGCGTGCGTGATCGACGCGGACACGGGGGACCAGGTCGCGCTGCTCGCGGGCCGGTTCGAGCCGGGGCACTTCGCCGCCTACCTGCACGCGGTGGCCGAGGCGTACGCCGCGGGCGTGCTGGTGGAGCGCAACAACCACGGCCACGCGGTGCTGCTGGCCCTGGCCGAGGCGGGGATGGCCGAGGCGGGGGCAGCCTGCGGGCGGGCGGCCGTGCTGCCGGGGTTGGACGGCCGCCCGGGCTGGCTGACCGCGCCGCGGTCGAAGACACTGGCGTTCAACGCGGCCGCGGAGCTCCTCTCCGGCGGGTCACCTCAGATCCGCGACGCGGAGACGCTGCAGCAGCTGATGGACGTCCGGGGCGCGACGCTGTCCGCCGCGCCGGGCGGCCGCGACGACCGGGCGATGGCGTGGGTGCTGGCCGTGGCCGCCGCCCGCTTCGGGGAACAGGAGACAGGCGAAGGGCTGTCGGTCGCTATCCCGCCGGTGGATCGCTTCGACGTGCGGGAGACGGGGGGATGGTGACGCGCGGTGCGGAGCACCGATTGAAGATTGAAGATGGAAGATTGAAGATTGCGGCCGGCAACCTTCAACCGGGCCAGACAGGGAAGGTGGGCGTAGACGCGATGAGATGGACCGATCGGGTGCGGGCGTGGCTGGCAGAGGTCGTGGCGGTCCCGCCGGGGGTGGAGGGTGATGGGTTGGTGGTGGTGGGCACGGCCGGGACGGGGCTGGATAAGTCGTGGGACGTGCTGTACCAGGAGTTCACCGACGCACGGGAGGCGTGGCGCCGGAATCCGCTGGTGCGCCGGCTGGTGCAGATCGTGACCGCGTACGTGGTGGGCGACGGCATCAGCCTCTCCGCGGCGGACCCGGTGCTCCACGACTTTCTCCGCCGGTTCTGGTCCGACCCGCAGAACCGGATGGCACTCAGGCAGGCCGAGTTGTGCGACGAGCTGACGCGGAGCGGCGAGCTCTTCATCACCTTGCACACGAACCCGGTGGACGGGATGAGCTACGTGCGGCCGCTCCCTGCGTCGGGCATCGACCGGGTGGCGGTGGATCCGGGCGACTACGAGCGGGAGCTCTCGTACCACGAGGCCGTGCCCGCGGGCGATCCGGACTGGCCGGCCGGCCGCGTGTGGTGGGCCGCAGGGGGCGGAGAGGGGGTGATCGATGGGTCCCTGGCCGGGACACGGGCGGATGGACCGCAAGCCGCGGGGAACGACGCAGCGTCGCTCCTCCGGCCCGTCTGCCTTCACTTCGCGATCAACCGGCCGGTGGGCTGCGTCCGGGGAGAGAGCGACCTGGTGGCGATCCTGCCGTGGGCCGCGCGCTACTCGCGGTGGCTGGAGGATCGCCTGCGCCTGAACGCGGCGGTGCGCGCGTTTCTGTGGATCGTGCGGGTGCCGGAGAAGCAGATACCGCTGAAGCGCGAGCAGTATCGCACGCCGCCGGAGCCGGGCACGGTGATGGTGGTGGACCGGCAGACGGAGGAGTGGCAGGCGGTCGCGCCGAGCCTGCACGCGCACGACGCCGCGGCGGACGGCCGCGCGATCCGCTGGATGGTGGCTGCGGGCGGCCCAGGCATCGGGCTGACCGACCTGGGCGAAGCCGAGACCTCGACGCTGGCCACGGCCCGCGCCATGGCCGAGATGCGGGTGCGCTTCATGCAGGCGCGGCAGGCCTACTTCGGCAACCTGTTGGCCACCGTCGCCCTGACCGCGTACAACCGTGCGGTCCGGCTGGGCAAGGTGGCCGCGGCGCAGGAGCGCTGCATCGACGACATCGAGGTGCACCTGCCCGATGTGTCGCCGGGCGACAACCTGGAGCTGGCGCGCAGCGCGGAGGCCGCGGCGCAGGCCTTCGGCCACCTGGCGAAGCTCCGCGGGACGAGCGAGGAGTTGCGGGAACTGGCGTTGCGGACGGTGTTGCGGTTCGCGGGAGAAGGGCGATTGAAGATTGAAGATTGAAAATCGAAAATTGAAGATTGGGATCCGGGGTCGCCGGACTGCTTAGGGCAGGCCGAATCTTTAATCTTCGATTTGTAATCTTCAATCGCCGCAAGGCGGCGGCGGAGGGGTCTATGGGTGCGAGCCAGGTGCAAGTCGTGTCGTTGGGAGCGGGCGGGTTCGAGGTGGTGGAGACGCGGCCGGTGGTGCTGACGTCGGTGCTGGTGACGGAGCGCACGGGCGCCGCGGCGGCGAAGGTGGTGCTGACGGACGCGGATGGGGCGATGACGTATCTGCAGTTCGGCGTGCTGGCCGGCCAGTCGGTGGCGTGGGCAGACCGGGTGGCGGTCGGGTCGGGCCTGGCGGTGATGTCGTTGGCGGGCAGCGTGGCGGTGTGCGTGGCGTACGAATAGCGATTGAAGATTGAAAATTGAAGATTGAAGATTGGGGTCGCCGATGGAAGAAGGAAGACGGAAGATGGAAGACCGGGATTGCAGGTCGAGCGGGGCGCACACCCAGGGCTGCAGTCGCTGTCGGTAACTTCAATCTTCAATCTGTAATCTTCAATCGCCGTCAGGCGAGGGAGGTCGTCGTGGGCGCGGATGTGATGGACGCGGAGCGGGTATCGCTGCAGGGGGAGCTGGAGTCGGGATCGGACCGCCCCGCCGGGCGGGTGTACCGCGCGGTGCTGATCCGGCCGGGGGTGTGGCTGGGCAAGGGGATGCGTGCCCGCGCGGAGGTGTTGCGGGCCGCGGCGGGCAAGTTCGAGGGGGTGGCGAGCTTCCTCAACCCGCCGCCGCCCCGGGCGGGCCAGCACGGCTATCCGGGCCTGGAGCGGCTGTTGGGGGTCACGGAGAACGCACGGTGGGATGAGGAGGAAGACGGGGTGGTGGCCGACTACCGGCTGGCGGAGACCGACGCGGGCCGGGCGTTCGGCCGGCTGATCGACGGCTGGCTGGCCAGCCGGGATGCGGGCCGCGCGGTGCCGCCGATCGGGCTGAGCGCGGTACTGACCGTGCGCCTGGGACGGGCGCAAGAAGGGATGCGAGAGGTGGAAGAGGTGGTGAGCGTGGATCAGATCGATGCCGTCTATCGCCCGGCTGCGGGCGGCGAGTTTCAGCGGGTGCTGAATGCGGCTGCGGCTGACGCGGCCGTTGCGGAGGAACCAGAGGCGGCGAGTGGCGGGTCAGGCGCGGAGCAGGACGCAGGGCCCGGGGACGGGGACGGCGGGCACGCCGCGGCCGACACTCTCATGGCCGCGCTGCGCAGGAGCGTGCTGGACGCGCGGCTGAGCGCAAGCGGGCTGCCCGCGGCGTGGCAGGGGGTGGTGGCCGCGAGCCTGGCGCATGGCTGGGGCGCGGCCGACCTCGACGCGGCCATCGCGCGGGTGCAGGCCGCGCGGGCGGCCGAGGAGAGCCGGCACACGGTGCAGGGCGTGCGCGCCACCGTGAGCGGCATGCTCGACTCGATCGACCAGATCGGCGAGGCCATCGCGGCCCTGGTCGAGGGCCGGCAGCCTGCGGGCAACGTCCGCCCGCTGTCGGGCATCCGCGAGGCGTACGTGGCGCTCTCGGGCGATTACGAGATGACCGGCCTGTTCCACTCGGAGCGCGTCAGCCTGGCCAACGTCACGTCGACCACCATGGCCAACATCGTGGCCAACGTGCTCAACAAGCGGGTGGTGCACGAGTTCCAGCAGTACCCGCGCTGGTGGGAGCCCATCACCTGGCGCGAGAACTTCACCTCTCTCCAGGCCATCAGCTGGATCGCGCTGGGCGGGGTGGGGCAGCTGCCCGCGGTGGCCGAAGGCGCGGCCTACACTGAGCTGACGTGGTCGGACGCGGCCGAGACCGCGGCGTGGCAGAAGCGCGGGGGTTACCTGGGCATCACGCTGGAGGCGATGGACAAGGACGACGTGGGCCGGCTGCGCAGTGCGCCGCGGGCCCTGGCCTCGGCCGCGTGGCTCACGCTCGGCAAGTCGATCTCGGCCATCTTCACCGACAACGCGGGCGTGGGTCCCACCCTGGCCGACACGAAGGCGCTCTTCCACGTGGATCACGCCAACCTGGGCGCGGTCGCGCTTTCCTCTGCATCGTGGGCCGCGGCCAAGCTGGCGATGCGCAAGCAGACCGAACTCAACAGCGGCGAGCGGCTGGGCGGGCTGACCGCGCCGAAGTTCCTGCTCGTCCCGCCCGACCTGGAGAACACCGCGCTGACCCTGCTGGGGAGCGAAGGGCTGCCGGGCACCGCGAACAACGACACGAACGTGGACGCGGCGGGCGACAGTCACGACGCACGCCTGGCCGCGGCACGGCGCCGCGTCATCGTCGTCGACCTGTGGACCGACGTGAACAACTGGGCCGCGGTGGCCGATCCGCGGCTGTACGCATCGATCGGCCTGGGCTTCCGCTACGGCGAAACGCCCGAGATCTTCTCCGTCGCGAGCCCGAACAGCGGGCTGATGTTCACCAACGACGTGATGCCGATCAAGGTGCGCTGGTTCTACGCCGCGGGCGTGATGGATCATCGCGGGCTGTATAAGGCGAATGTCGCGTAGCGACGGGCGATTGAAGATTGAAGATGGAAGATTGAAGATTACGGGTTGTGGGGCGCGGGTTGAAGGTGTGCCAACTTCGTTGGCCCCAGGTTGCGGATTGAGGAAGACGGGTTGAAGGTGTGCCAACTTCGTTGGCCCAACCTTCAACCTGGAACAGGGGGGATAAAGTGGACAAAGACAAATGGGGCCGGTTGATCTCGATCGTGTTGAGTGCGGTGTTGGCGGTGCTGGCGACGTTCGGCTACCACATCGTCGTGGTGCAGCCGCAACTGCAGGCGGCCGCGGCGCTGGCGGAACAACTGTGTAGGTGACGGCGGACGATTGAAGATTGAAGATGGAAGATTGAAGATTACGGGCTTCGCATTGCGGGAGTTGTCTTCGATGCAGGGTGGCCAATCTTCAATTTTCAATCTTCAATCTTCCATCGCCCTGCAGGGGCGGGGGGGTCGTGGGGGGTGAGCGATGAATCTCGGTGAACTGCGCGCGTTGGTGCGGCTGACGCTGGCGTCGACCGCGGCGTGGCCGGACGCGACGCTGGATGGGTGGATCGGGCAGGGCATCCGCCTGTACGGCGCACATTTCGGGGAAGTAGCCGTGCCCGTCGCCGGCGACGACGACGTGGAGATCGGCGTGCCAGCGATCCACCTGGAGGCCATCGTGGCCTATGCCGACTTCGCGGCCCATCGGGAGCTGGAGGCGGACGAGGCGGTGGTGGTGGATGCGTCGACGGTGGTGCTGTCGCAGCTGGGCCAGGAGGCGCGGCGGGCCTGGGAGCGGTATAAGGATGTGATGGACCGGCTGGTGTGGTTGGGCGGCGGGACGCTGGTCGACGTGCCGCAACCCAACTGGGGAGACATTGGGCTGTGACCGGGGATTGGGGACTGGGGACTGGGGATTGGGGACTGGGATTGAAGATTGAAAACTGAAAATTGAAGATTGGTGACGCTGCATTGGAGGCAGACTCTGCAATCCGCGACCGGAATCTTCAATCTTCAATCTGTAATCTTCAATCGTCAGCCGCCGAAGGCGAGGGAGCGATGAGCTGGGGCAAGATCGGGCCGTTAGGCTGGGGGAAGGGCAAGGCGGAGGGCGAGCCGGCGGGATGGCTGCGGCAGATAATCCACACGATCCTGGAGGTCGTGCCGGGGGGCGTGCTGCGCGCGGGCAAGAAGCGCTACACGGACGACGCGACCGCGGGCTGGTGGCTGGGCGTGGACGCGGACGGGGTGCCCAGGTTCAACATCGGCGACGCGGACCAGTTCCTGAAGTGGACGGGCGAGCTGCTGCGGGTGCGCGGGGACCTGGTGCTTGAGGCGCTGCTGGGCAAGTTCGACGGCGGCGGCGTGGTCTGGGAGGATGCGGCGGGGGATCCGGTGTTCGCGATCGGGGCCGACGTCGACCTGGGGGCCATCACGGGGCTGGCGATCGAGGGGCTGCATGCGGCGGGGCTGCGGATCTCGTCAGAGGGGTCGCTGACGCTGACCTCGGTGACGGGCGCGGTGGACGTGCTGTTCAACCGGGTGATCAACGTGGCCGATGCGACGGCGAATGAGGATGCGCTCAATCGGCGGACGGGCGACGGCCGCTACCTGCGCAAGACGGCGGGCTGGTCCGGCTCGTTCGCGACGGGCGACGGCCGGACGGTGACGGTCGTCGATGGGCAGATCACGGCGGTTGCCTGATGGAAGATGGAAGATGGAAGATTGCCGGTGCACGGCCCCCAGTCCCCGCTCCCCAGTCCCCAGTCCCCGGGTCGTGGAGGTGGTATGCGGGTGTTGCTGATTGCGCCGGAGCTGGCGGGGTTGCCGAAGCTGGGCTGGGTGGATGAGCTGGTGGCGGTGGCGGAGCTCGAGGGCGTGGAGCTGGTGGTGTGCGGCGGGGCGCGCGCGACGCGGGCCGCGGTGGCGTGCCGGCTGGGCGAGGCGTGGGACGTGGTGCTGTGGAGCGGGCACGGTGCGCCGGGCCGGCTGATGGCCGCGGACGGGCCGGTGGGCGCGGACTGGCTGGCGTGCATGATGCGCCAGGGTGCGCCGGGGGTGGTGGTGCTGTCCGCGTGCTTCTCGGGGGTGCGCGATGAATCGCTGCACTCGATCGCGGAGACCTTGAGCCAGTCGTCGATCACGTGCGTGGGCATGTGGGCCGGCGTCGAGGATCGGGCGGCGGTGGTGTACGATGTGGAGTTCCTGCGCGCGGTGGCGGCGGGGGGGACGGTGGCCATGGCGCACCGGGTGGCGGTGGCGCAGGTGGCGCTGGAGTACCCGGCGATGGCGGGCGCCGCGTTCCTGCTGCCAGGGCTGGTCAACGGGTACGGCAAGATCGAGAGGCGGCTGGGGGGGATCGAGAGAAGGTTGGAGATGGTGGAGGGGAAGCTGGATGGGCTGCTGGGGCGGTGAGGGGCTGGCGGTCATGGTCCCAGCCTCTGGGGCAGTTGCGCCGACTGGAGGCGGTCGGGCAGCTGCCGGGTCGGCAACCAGATGCTACGGCAGATACATGGCCTGAGCAAAGCGGGATGCGAAATCCCCCTGCACCATGAGTTCCAGGTATTGAATCTGTCGGGCAACGGCCACAGCACGCCTACGCTGGGGAGCCGAGATCAGCGCCTGGCGCGCACCCACACCTGCTGCGTTGCCGACCTGTTCGACACGTGAGAGGGGCAAACCCGGCAACATGCCGATGTCGATGGCGCTCGCCACGTCGATGTGGGTGCCGAATGCGCCGGCGATGACGATGCGATCCAACACCTCGACGGCTGCGCCAGCTTCACGCAGCAGCGCGTCGATCCCCGTGCGAATGGCCGCCTTGGCCAGCAGGATCTCGGCGATGTCCTTTTCGCTCAGGGTGAGCGCGCGTCCCTCCGCATCCTCCGGACGTACCAGGACGAACTCCCGTCCGTCGCGTGCCTCGCGCACGCGCGCGTGGGGCAAGAGCCGGCCGCGGCGATTGACGAGGCCGGCGCGACGCAGTGCAGCAACGGCATCGAGCACGCCTGAACCACAGATCCCGATGGGCGGCGCGGCGTTCACCGTCTCGAACTGCACGTCATCACCGTCGATGCTGACCTTCTCAATGGCGCCGTCGACCGCGCGCATGCCATGCTCGATGTGTCCCCCCTCGAACGCCGGGCCGGACGCGGTGGAACAGCTCAGCAGCCGGCCGTGCCGCGCCAGCACCACTTCCGTGTTGGTGCCGATGTCGAGCCCGATAACGGTCTCCGCAGTACGATCCAGGCCGGTGGCGAGGATCATCGCGACGTGATCTGCGCCGATGAAGCCGGCGACGTTGGGAAGAAGATGGACATAGGCGCCGGCAGCCAGGCGCAGTCCCAGATCCCGCGCCTTGACGTCCACCGGCTCGCTGACAACTGCGTTGTACGGCGCCAGACCCAGCTGGCGCACGGGCAGCCCCAGGAAGAGGTGATGCATCGCGGTGTTGCCCACCACCACCGCATCCACGATCTGCGCCGGATTCGGGCATAGGCGCCCCACCAACTCATTGATACCGTCCAGCAGGGTCGTGCTCAGGCGCTGGGAGTCGTCACGCATCGTGAATGCGATCCGGCTCATCACATCCTCGCCATATGCAATCTGCGGGTTTGTGATGCCATCTGCCGCCAGTGTTGCGCCGGTTTCCATGTCGACCAGATAGGCCGCGATCTTGGTCGTGCCGATATCCACGGCCAGGCCCAGGGGCTGCTGGGAGATCGGCCGCACGTCGATGATCTCCGGCCCGCGCAGGCTGGCGCGCAGGGTCCGGTTCTCACGGCTCAGCAGGTCCGGCAGGCGCATCAGGACGCTATGGTCGGCGCTCTTTGCATCACCGTGATCCAGGGCATCGCACAACAGGGTCAGGTCCGAGCGGGGGTCCCGCACCGTGGGTGGGGGGACGGTGACGAGGTGCTCCGTGATCGCGGGCTGAAACGGGACCTGGTGCGTCTCGCCGGCGATCTGGAGCCGCTGGGACGTGGGGCGCGACGTGGCGGGCACGTCCACGGTGCAGTCGCCTAACACCTGGGCGGCG
>CAZMIS010000055.1:0-14462 GCA_964566325.1 uncultured Anaerolineales bacterium | reverse complement strand
CCGGCTGGTTGCGCCCCAGCGACACGCAGGGCGGATCCCATGCATAGAAGCGCAGCGTGGGCAGGACGAGCCCTGCAGCTACCGCCTGCGCGATCGCCTCGTCGACTGCCATGTTGTATGGCCCGGACGCGGCCGCGTGGCGGATGACGCGCCAGGGGTCCCCCGGTTGAAGGTTGAAGGTTGAAGGAATCATGTCCAGCCGCTAACCCTCAACCTGCAACCTGTAACCTGCCACCTGCAACCTCAGTCCTGCCACAGCAGATACTTCCCGTCCCTGGCGAAGAGCTCGCCGTCGACGGTGACCTCGCTGCCGCGGCGCAGATCGCAGATCATGTCCCAATGGATGGCGGAGCGGTTGGTCGAGCCGGTCTCGGGGTAACCGCTGCCGAACGCCATGTGAACGGTGCCGCCGATCTTTTCGTCGAAGAGGATGTTGCGGATGAAGCGCTGGATGCCGAAGTTGGTTCCGAACGCGAACTCGCCCAGCCGCCGCGCGCCGTCGTCCGTGGTCAGCATCTTGGTCAGGAAGGCTTCGTTCTTCTCGGCCGCCCAACGCACCGCGACGCCGTCCTCGAACCACACTTGCACGCCCTGGACCTCGCGCCCCTGGTACACCGCGGGGAAGCTGAAGGTGACGTGCCCGTTCACCTTCGTCTCCTCGGGGCCGGTGAATATTTCGCCGTCGGGCATGTTCTTGTCGCCGGAGCAGTTGACGAAGGTGCGGCCCTCGATCCCCACGGTGACGTCCGTTCCCTGGCCGACCAGGTGCACTTCCTTCTTGCCCTTCAGATAGTCGACGAGGATCTGCTGCCTGCGGCCGACCTCGCGCCACGCGGCCACCGGGTCGTCCTGGTCGCACAGGCACGCGGCGAAGACGAAGTCCTCGAAGTCGGCCAGCGACATCTCCGCGTCCTGCGCGTAGGCGTTGGTGGGGTACATGCACACGTTCCAGCGCAACGCGCCGGATGCACTGCGGTCCATGAAGGACTGCATGACCTCGCGTCCGGCCCGGCTGCGCAGCGCCTGTTTCGAGGGATCGACGCCGGAGAGCTCCTTCGTGTTGACCGAGCTCGCGATCGCGATGCGGACGTCGAAGGTGTCGACGACCAGCCTGAAGGGCTCCGCGATCCACGTCAGTTGCTCGTCGGAGCCGAGCTCGAAGAGGATGGGCTGCGTGCCGGGCACCTCGATGATCGGGAACACATTGCCGCCCGCCGCGATCATCGCGCGCGAGAGCTCCAGGATGAGCGGCGCGGGGCGGTGGTGCCGTTGATGTAAACCTTGTCCCCGCGCTTCAGTGCAACGGAGTACTCGGTGATGAGTCTGGCCAGCTTTGCGAGACGAGGGTCAGCCATGTCGGATCCTTTCCTGAGTCAGGAGATATGATCGGCCATTATAGCACAGCGCGGCGGATGCACATTGCGCAGGCTGCACGTTGCTGCTAGAATCGACGCGGGAGGCAGCAGACGGATGGACGCACATGGCATCTGGCCCGGGCCCGCGGACGTGGTCTACTTCACCGAAGCGCAGGCGGGCAGCTTCGGCGAGACGCTGCGGGGATTTCTGAGGTTCCTCGAACTCCCGGCCGGGCTGCGCGTGCTGGACGTCGGAACCGGTCCGGGACTGGTGCCCCGCCTCCTGCTCGAACAGGGCGCGAGGCTCGCAGTGGGGAGCGATGACTCGTCCGCCATGCTGCGACGCGCACGCGATCTCTCGGTCGAGGCACTGCCGCGTGCGACCCGCCAGCCGGACTACGTCCTCGCCGACGCTGGGCGACTGCCGTTTGCCTCCGGCAGCCTGGGGGCCAGCCTGGCCACGAACCTGCTCTTTCTCCTGCCCGATCCCGCGGCTGGCCTGGCTGAACTGGTGCGGGTGGTCGGCCCGGGCGGGACGGTCGGCATCCTGAATCCGACGGACCGCATGAGCACGGTGGCGGCCGAGGCCTTCGCGCACGAGCGGAGCCTGGGGGGCTTCGCGCAGTTCTCGTTCATCAACTACGGCCGGCTCGCACAGGAGCATCGCCGGCTCAGCCTGGAGCAGTGGACCCAGCTGGCGCGCGCTGCAGGGCTGCAGGAGGTCACGGCGACCTCGCGCGCAGGCGGGCTGATCGCGTTCGTCAAGGGGAGGCGAGGGACATGAGCGATCCGTTGTTGGGGGGCAAGCGCATCATCCTCGGCGTGACCGGGGGCATTGCGGCCTACAAGGCCGCAGACCTGTGCAGCAAGCTTGTCCAGGCCGGTGCACTGGTCGACGTCGTGATGACGGAGGCGGCCACGCGCTTCGTCGCTCCGCTCACCTTCGCCGCGCTGAGCGGGCGGGCAGCCCGGGCAGACATGTGGGCCGCGCCCGGTGGCGATACCATCGCGCATGTCAGGCTGGCCGCAGAGGCCGACCTGGTGATTGTGGCGCCGCTCAGCGCCAACACGCTGGCCAAGCTGGCGCTCGGCCTGGCTGACAACCTGCTCACCTCGACCCTTCTGGCCACGCCCATCGCCTGCGCTCCGGGCGCCGAAGGTGCACCGTGGGTCCTCGCGCCGGCCATGGAGTCACACATGTGGGCCAACCCCCTGACCCAGTCGCACATGGAGGCGTTGCGCGGCCGCGGCGCGGTGCAGGTAGGACCGGGCACGGGGCGGCTGGCCTCGGGCGCGCTGGGTGCTGGCCGCATGGCGGAGCCGGCCGAGATCCTGGCGGCTGCGCGGCGCGCTCTGGCCCGGGGCGGACCGCTGGCGGGTAAACGCGTGTTGGTGACCGCGGGCGGGACACAGGAGCCGGTGGACCCCGTGCGCTACATCACGAATGCTTCGTCGGGCAAGATGGGCGTGGCGCTGGCCGAGGCCGCGGCCGACCTGGGTGCCCAAGTGTGCCTCGTGCACGCACCGCTTGCAGCGCCCGTGCCGTGGGGCATCGAGTCAGTGCCGGTGCTCACCGCGCTCGAGATGAGCGAGGCCGTGCTGGCGCGCGCGGGCCAGACACATCTGCTGATCGGCGCGGCCGCGGTCGCGGACTACCGCCCCGAGGTCGCAGCCGCGCAGAAGATCAAGAAGACGCCGGGGCAGGAGGGGTTGGTGCTCCACCTCGTGCGCAATCCCGACATCCTCGGCCAGGTGGCCGAGGTCCGCAAGGAGACGGGCTGGCCCCGGATGGTGATCGGCTTCGCTGCGGAGACGCAGGACCTGCTGGCGAACGCCGGCGCGAAGCTGCGCGCGAAGCGGCTCGACATGATCGTCGCAAACGACGTCACCGAGCCCGGCAGCGGCTTCGGATCGGACGACAACCGGGTGACGTTGCTGTTCGCGGACGGCCGGCAGGCGCCGCTGCCCGCCATGAGCAAGTTGGACGTCGCGCGCCGCGTGCTGGCGGCCGCGCTGGAGGAGACACGATGGCCCGAGTGAAGCCGGCCGAGTTGTTCGACCATTTCAACCCACAGATGCGCGCGGCGCTGGACGAGGCCCTCTCGCGTGTCATGCCCGATGCCGAGGTGGACCGGCGCATGCTCTACCTGGAGTTCCGGCTGGCGCTCAACAGGAAGGTCAAGCAGTGGGAGAACGTGCCGAACTCGGCGGTGGACGCCGACTGACGCACGGGCGCCGACCCGGCGCGCAGCCGGGCGAGGGGGTGGAGCATGAACGAGACGCTGACGGCAGTGCCCGGCATCCTGGTCGGTCACGCCCGCGATGGCGATGGGCTCACCGGCTGCACGGCTATCCTCTGTGAGGCCGGCGCGGTGGGCGGGGTCGATCAGCGGGGCGGCGCGCCGGGCACGCGGGAGACCGACCTGCTGCGGCCCATGCACCTGGTCAGTGAAGTGCACGCGGTGATGCTGGCGGGCGGCAGCGCGTTCGGGCTGGCCGCAGCCGACGGCGCGATGCGCTACCTGAAGGAGCGCAACATCGGCTATCGCACGGGGCGGCTGCGCGTGCCCATTGTGCCTGCCGCGATCCTCTTCGACCTGGCCCTGGGCAGTTCCGAGGCGCATCCCGACGCGGAGATGGGCTACCGCGCATGCCTGGCCGCCACGTCCGCGCCTGTGGCTGAGGGCAATGTCGGCGTGGGCACCGGGTGCAGCGCGGGCAAGATGCTCGGTGCGGGCCGCGCGACGAAGACGGGCGTCGGCAGTGCGGCAGTCGCGTTGGGCGGCGGCCTCGTGGTGGCCGCGCTGATCGCGGTAAACCCGTTCGGCGACGTCGTCGACGAGCGGGGCGAGGTGCTGGCCGGGACGCGGGGCCGTGATGGAAGCTTTGCTAACACGGTCGGCCTGCTGCGCTCCATGACGGGGCGGCTGGCGATGCGCGTGGCCGGCGCGACGGTGATCGGCGTGGTGGCGACCAACGCGCGGCTGAACAAGGAGCAGGCCAACAAGGTGGCGCAGATGGGGCAGGATGGCCTGGCGCGCGCGGTGCGACCTGCGCACACCATGTTCGACGGCGACACGCTGTTCGCGCTGGCCACCGGCCAGGTGCGGGCGAGTCCAACGCTGGTGGGCGCGTATGCGGCCGAGGTCGTGGCTGAGGCGATCCGTCGTGCGGCGCTTACCGCGTGGCCCCTGGGTGGGCTGCCCGGCGCGGGGACCGCAGCAATTCAAAATACGGCAATTGCCTAGCCGCAGAGAGCGCAGAGCGCTCAGAGGGAATTGAGGAATGGCGGGCTATGACCAGCTCTCTGCGTCCTCGGTGGCCGCTGCAGCAGGAGAATGACCGGCGGCATTTGGAGTTCCTGCTGAGGCCGCGCGCCGTTTAACGGGCGGTATGGCGCATGCTGGCATCGACATGCCGCACGGTTGTCGACCGTGCAGAACGACTGAAGTGGTGAAATGGCTGAGAAGATCCTGCTCGTCGACGACGAGCCTACGCTGCTCGAGACGCTCGCGCTGAACCTGCGCGCGAGCGGCTACGAGGTGGTCACCGCCTCCGACGGGGTGGCCGCGCTCGAAACCGCGCGCACCGAGGAGCCCGATCTCATCGTGCTCGACCTGATGATGCCCGAACTGGACGGGCTGACGGTGTGTCGCTCCCTGCGCCAGGTATCGGAGACGCCGATCCTGGTGCTGACGGCGCGCACCGGCGAACTCGACAAGATCGTCGGGCTGGAGAGCGGCGCGGACGACTACATGACCAAGCCGTTCAGCCTGGGCGAGCTGCAGGCGCGGCTGCGCGCGCTTCTGCGCCGTGCTGGCCCGCGGCGGCTGAGTGATGAGCTCAAGTCGGGCGACCTGGTCCTGAACCTTGTGAGCCGGCGGGCCTACCTTGGGGAGAAGGAGCTTGTCCTGAGCCCCAAGGAGTTCAGTGTGTTGGCCGAGTTGATGCGCCACCAGGGCGCGGTGCTCTCGCGCGATCTCCTCCTGACGCGCGTGTGGGGCTATGATTTCTTCGGCGACAGCCGCACGGTGGACGTACACATCCGCTGGCTGCGGGAGAAGATCGAGCCCAACCCCTCGCAACCGGTGCGTCTCACCACGGTGCGCGGCATCGGCTACCGCTTCGAGGGCTGAGGCGGTCCGTGAGCGTCCGTGAGGTCCTCCTGATCCTGTTGGCTGTGCTCGCCCTTGCGGCCGCCATCGGCATGGCCCTGGCGCTGCGGCGCGCTCGCGCGCAGGCGCAGGACGCCTATGCTGCCCGCGCCGAGGCGACCGCCGCGCGCGAGGCACTCGAACAGGAACTCGCCTACTGGCGCGCGCAACTCGATGCGCTCGGGGAGTCCACCTCCGATCCGCTCCTGCTTCTGGACGACAGCCGCCGGGTGCTCTGGGCCAATCGCGCTACCTGGGCGCTGTACACCGCCGGAGAGCCCCAACCTGGCTGGGCTTTCATCGCGCTGGTGCGCGATTACGAGCTGAACCAGGCCGTGGCCGACGCCCTGGCCGGCCACCGGCAGATGTCGCGCCAGGCTGCGGTCGGCGAGCGCCTGCTGCGCATCCTGGCCACACCGATCGAGGGCTTCCCCGGCGCCGCCGTGGCGATGCAGGATGTGACGGAGCTGCAGCGCCTGGGGCGTGCACGACGTGACTTCGTGGCGAACATCTCTCACGAGCTGCGCACCCCGCTGGCCAACATCGACCTGGCTGCGCAGATGCTCCGCCAGACGGGGGTCGAGGATCCGGCACTGACCCGCCGCATGCTTGACCAGATCCAGGTCCAGGTGCAGACGATCAGTCAGCTCAGCCAGGAGATGATGGACCTGGCCCAGATCGAGTCGGGACAGGTGCTGCTCAAGCTGGTGCCCACCGAACTGGAGCCGGTCGTGCGGCGTTGCGTCACCAGCTTGTTGCCGCAGGCCGCGGTCAAGAATCAACATGTCGCGTTGGTGGTGCCCAGTGGCTTGATGGCCCTGATCGACGAGGCGATGATCGGCCGCGCGATCAACAACCTGGTCCACAACGCAGTGAAGTTCACACCGGAGGGCGGGGAGATCGCGGTGACGGCAGAGGCGGACGGCGAGGACATCCGCATCTGCGTGAGCGACAACGGCCCCGGCATTCCCAAGGACGAGCTGCGGCGTGTGTTCGAACGATTCTACAAGGCCGACCGCGCGCGCAGCAGGGGCGGCACGGGGCTGGGACTCGCCATTGCACGGCACATCATCGAGGGTCACGGGGGAGAGTTGACGGTCGACAGCACGCCGGGCAAGGGTGCGCGGTTCTGCTTCACCGTGCCCAAGGCGTGACCTGCGGCGGCTCAGAGCATTCGTCACGCGGGTGATGGCGACGCCCAGCAGCAGGAGACAACACGATGGCAAACGAACGAGGCAGCAGCGGAGCCCCGGAACGTGTGAGGAGGCCCAATCTCGGCCCGGTCCAGCGCTTTCGCGCAGAAAGCTACGTGCTGATCACCCTGATCTCTCTGGCAGGCTCCGTGATCGCGACGCGCCTCTTCCTCGAGCTTGCCGGCTATCCCCAACTCGGCTCGGCAACGCTGCACATCGCGCATGCCATCTGGGGCGGGCTGTTGCTCTACGCGGCCGCAATCCTGCCGCTGATCTTTGCGAACGGCTGGGCCCAGACGGTCAGTGCGGTGCTGAACGGCATCGGAGCCGGCCTCTTCATCGACGAGGTGGGCAAGTTCATCACGCGCGACCTCGACTACTTCTATCCGCCCGCCGCGCCGCTCGTCTACGCGTTCTTCCTCCTCAGCGTCCTCCTCTACCGGTTCGTGCGCCGTTATAAGCCCGAATCGCCCCGTGCCCAGCTCTACCATGCCCTGGAGGCACTGCAGGAGATTCTTGACGGCGACATGGACCAGGCGGAGCGCAAGCGGCTCCTGCTGTGGCTGGGCTCAGCAGAGCGAGCCGATGTCCCCGAGATGGCGCGCCTGGCCAGAGCCCTGTCGTCGTACGTGCGTGACCCTTCGACGCCGGTCTACCCCATCAAGCCGACCTGGTGGAGCCGGCTGCTGGTCTCGCTGGAAACGTGGGGCAAGCGTCTCGGCCGCCGGGCGCATCGCTGGCTCGTGGTCGCGATGTTGGGCGCGCTGGTCGCCGGCGCGGCGGTCGGCGTGACGCGGCTGATCCTGACTGCGGCCATGCCCGGGCCGTTTCATGAGGCGATCACGAGCGTCCTGCTGATGGAGGGCACCGTGCGCCAGCTGAGCGACGTGACGTGGTATCTGGTTCGGGTAGGACTGGAGGCGGGCGTCGGGCTGTTGGCGCTGGCCGCCATCGTGTACAGCCTCGTCATCGGCGAGGATGCCGGCAGCCGGCTGGCCGTCATTGCACTGGCGTTCTCCCTCACGACCGTCACTCTGCTGAACTTCTACCTCAACCAGTTCAGCGCAGTCGCGCTGGCGCTTGGTCAACTGGGCATACTGATGGCGGTCGTGCTGTACCGCCGCTGGTACATCCTACCGGGGCTGAGCCAGGCATCGAAGCTGCCGCCCGCGACGGTGTGAACGGACGGGGACTGGGGATTGGGGACTGGGGATTGGGGGCTGGGGATTGGGGGCTGGGGACTGGGGAGCGGGATTAAGGACTCTTGATATAAGCTTGACGCCTCGTTAACACCTCCTTGAAGATCGGTTAAGCCCCCTGTGGCATTCTGGGCAACATGAAGAGAGACTTCACCAGAATAGCCAAAGGGGGAGATTTATCCATGCGTTCTCAGATCCTTGTTGTTGCACTGCCGCTATCTGTGCTGATTCTTGGCGCCTGCGCTCAGCCCGCGCCGGTTGCTCAAACACAGGCTGAGCCCACAGCTCAGCTGCAGGCTGAGCCCACAGCTGCACCCGCCACTGCAGCGCCGGTCCAGCCCACCGCCGCACCGGCTGCCGAACCGGCGACCAACGTCCTCGGCCTGCCTGAGGTCAATCCGCTGGAGGTCCAAGGGGACATCATCACCGCCGGGTCATCGACGGTGTTCCCACTGAGCGAGGCAGTGGCCGAGCTGTTCCGCGACGAAGGATACGGCGGCAACATCACGATCGACTCGATCGGCTCGGGCGCGGGGTTCGAGCGCTTCTGCAAGACGGGCGAGACGGACGTGGCGAACGCGAGCCGCGCGATCAAGGACTCCGAGGTGGAGAGCTGTGGGGCCATCGGGCGGACCCCGATCGAGTTCCGGGTGGGGACGGATGCGCTGGCGATCGTCGTGAACCCGGAGAACGATTGGTTGGCCGGGGGCGTGACGCTGGCGGAGCTGGCCCAGCTGTACTCGAGCGATACGGTGAACTGGTCCGACGTGAATCCGGCGTGGCCCGCGCAGCCGGTCAAGCGGTTCAGCCCTGGCACGGACAGCGGCACGTTCGACTACTTCATCGAGGCTGTGATGGATCCGGCGACCGAAAAGAAGGGTGAGGAAGCGCTGCTGGCGGCAGGCAACCTGCAGCTTTCGGAGGACGACAACGTGCTGGTGCAGGGCGTCGAAGGCGACAAGTACGGCATCGGTTACTTCGGGTTTGCGTACTACATCGAGAACGAAGACAAGCTGCAGGCGGTGCCTGTGGACGGCGTGACGCCGAACCAGGCGAGCGTGGATGCGGGCGACTATCCGCTGGCGCGGCCGCTCTTCATCTACTCGGACGCGAAGATCATGGCCGAAAAGCCGCAGGTAGCAGCGTTCATCAGCTTCTACCTGGGCCGGGTGAACGACGTGATCGGCGGGGTCGGCTACTTCCCGGCGCCGCAGGCTGACCTGGCGGGCGCAGTCTCCGCCTGGCTCGACGCCACGAAGTAGCGTACGCACGAGAGTGCGGCCATCTCACAGGGATGGCCGCACCCTCTCGGCCGAGGACGATATGCAAGGTGAAATGACCCAGCCGATGCTGGCGCCAGCCCACGCGGCAGACATCCCTCTCGACTTGCGCGCCAGGCGGCGCCCGGGCGAGATGCTGATCCAGGGACTCCTGCTCTTCTCGGGCGCGGTGTCGATCCTGACGACGATCGGCATCGTCGTCGTGCTGTTCGAAGAGGCGCTCGTCTTCTTCCGCGATCCGAATGTCAGCGTGATCGAGTTCCTGACGACGACTGCCTGGCAGCCCAAGATCGGGCAGTTCGGCATCGTGCCGCTCCTGCTGGCCACCGTACTCACCAGCACCATCGGCATGCTCCTGGCCCTGCCCCTAGGCCTGGCCATTGCCATCTACCTGAGCGAGTATGCCTCACCGCGCGCCAGGCGGGTGCTCAAGCCGATCCTCGAAGTCCTGGCCGGGGTGCCCACGGTGGTGTACGGCTACTTCGCCCTCAACTTCATCACGCCGATCCTGCGCGGAATCCTCGGCAGGGACGTGGTCGACATCTTCAACATGGCCTCTGCAGGCCTGGTGATCGGCATCCTCATCCTGCCGCTGGTCGCGTCCATGAGCGAGGACGCCCTGAGCGCCGTGCCCCGTTCACTCCGTGAGGCAGCCTATGGGCTGGGCGCAACCAGGGTGGAGACCGCGCTCAAGATCGTCGTGCCGGCTGCGCTGAGCGGCCTGGGCGCGGCCTTCATTGTGGCCATCTCGCGCGCGGTGGGCGAGACGATGGTCGTCGCGATCGCGGCCGGCTCGGGCCCGCGCAACTTCGCGAGCTGGGGTGACGCGATCAAGGGGCTGGCGATGTTCAATCCGTTCGCCGCTGGCGAGACGATGACGGGCCACATCGTCCGCATCTCGGGCGGCGATCTCAGCTATGATTCGATCGACTACAACAGCATTTTCGCCATCGCGTTGATGCTCTTCCTGATCACGCTTGCCCTGAACATCATCAGCCAGCGGATCGTTCGCCGCTACCGGATGAGGTACTAGCCATGGCCATCGATCGCAACGGCGCCGGCTATCCGGAGGGCGAGCGACTCCGTTCCTTTGTTGCCGGACGGCAGCGGGTCGGGCAGATCTGGAAGACCTTGTTCCTCGCCGCCACCGTGGTGGGGATCATCGCGCTGCTGGCCCTGCTCTTCAACGTCATCGATGATTCGTTCGGCTACGTCGCCTATCGTAATGCCGTCGATCCTGCCACCATGGTCACCGACTACTACGCGGCCCAGGGCGGCGAAGTTCCGACGGGTGCGATCGACGAGTCTGGGGCTGACCTCAGCCGTCTGCCTGCGGGCGATCTCATTGCGTTGATCCGCGCGGGCGTAACCCGCGGTCGCCTGCGCGCGTTGGAAGCCGCGCAGCCTCTCGACGTACGTAGCCAGGCAGATCTGGCACTCCTGTTGACGGCCGAGGTGATCAAGCCCACCATCGTAGGAACCTGGTCGCTAACCGAATCGCTCACGGAACGGGACCGGATCCGGGAAGAAATGACGGCCAATCCGCATGCGTCGCTGGAGTTCCGCAGCTGGGTCACGGGTTCGTTCCTCACCTCGCCGCAGTCCTCCAAGCCCGAGCTGGCGGGGGTGCGCACAGCGATCCTCGGGTCGCTGTGGGTGACGCTGATCGCGTTCCTCTTCTCAGTACCGCTGGGCGTAGGCGCTGCGATCTACCTGGAGGAGTACGGCGCCCAGGGACGCGGCCTGAGCGCGCGCCTGGCTCAGCTCATCGAAACAAACATCAATAACCTGGCCGGTGTGCCTTCGATCATCTACGGCATGTTGGGGCTCGCCGTGTTCGTCCGCGTTCTTGAAGCGCTCACCAGCGGCAAGGTCTTCGGCCTCGTCGATCCGACCACCGCCAACGGCCGAACGGTGCTCTCCGCAGGGCTCACGTTGGGGTTGTTGATCCTGCCGCTCGTCATCATCAATGCGCGCGAGGCGATTCGGGCGGTGCCGCACGCGCTGCGGGAGGCCGGCTACGGACTGGGCGGCACGAAATGGCAGACGATACGCGATCACGTGCTGCCCAACGCGATCCCGGGCATCCTGACCGGTGTGATCCTGGCGGTGTCCCGCGCGCTGGGAGAGACCGCGCCCCTCGTGGTGGTCGGCGCCTCGACCTTCATCGTCATCGATCCTAACGGTCCGTTTTCCAAGTTCACCACGCTGCCAATCCAGATTTACCAGTGGACTTCCCGCCCTCAAGCCGAGTTCCAGCACCTGGCGGCCGGCGCGATCCTGGTCCTGTTGGTTCTGTTGCTGGCCATGAATGCCGTAGCCATTCTGCTGCGCAACAAGTATGCGCGCGACGATTAGGCACGGCGCACGGAGTGAGAGAGTGATAGCGAAGAGTGTTGACAGTCGGATCACCGGCGCGAGCACGCCCCGCGGGGGTCCCGCCGGGGAGCACGCCCTGCGCGTGGAGGGGCTGAACGTGTTCTACGGCAAGTTCCAGGCCGTGCGGGAGGTGGACCTGGCCATCGAGGCGCGGAAGATCACCGCGCTGATCGGTCCCTCGGGGTGTGGCAAGAGCACGGTGCTGCGCTGCTTCAACCGCATGAACGATCTGATCCCGACCGCGCGGGTGGCCGGAACGGTCGAGTTTCGCGGCAAGAACCTGTATGCGCCCGATGTGGACGCGGTCGAAGTGCGCCGGCGCATCGGCATGGTGTTCCAGAAGCCCAATCCCTTTCCGAAGAGCATCTACGAAAACGTCGCGTGGGGCGCCCGCATCAACGGCTTTCGCGGCAAGATGGATGAGCTGGTGGAGCAGTCCCTGCGCTTGGCAGCGCTGTGGGATGACGTGCACGACAAGCTGGGCCAGAGCGGCTACTCCCTCTCCGGTGGGCAGCAGCAGCGGCTGTGCATTGCGCGTGCGATTGCGACGCAGCCGGAGATCATCCTGATGGACGAGCCATGTTCCGCGTTGGACCCCATCGCCACGCTGAAGATCGAGGACCTGATGCGCGAGCTGTCCCAGCAGTACACCATCGTGATCGTCACCCACAACATGCAGCAGGCCGCCCGAGTCTCAGACTATACCGCGTTCTTCAACATGGGGGAGGATCGCGCGGGCTACCTGGTGGAGTACGGTGTAACGAACGAGATCTTCACCAATCCGAGGGACAAGCTCACCGAGGACTACATCACCGGCCGGTTCGGATGACCCGCGACAGGTGCAGGCTTGACACGTGCGGTATGATGATGCAGAGATTCAGCTCGGAGAAGAAGCCATGACCACACTTCTGCGCGCCCACTTCGACATGGAACTTGCCCAACTCAGTGAGAGCGTCCTGGATATGGGCAGCCGGGTCCGGGAGGCAGTCGGCGCCAGCATTCGGGCGCTGCTCGACAACGACGCGGACCTTGCGGCCGAGGTCGTCGCGGGAGATCTCGCCATCGACGAGCTGCGCCATCGGATCGAGAAGCAGTGCTATGCGCTCCTCGTCATGGAGCAGCCAGTGGCAGGCGACATGCGCCGGATCGTGGCAGCGCTGACGATCGCGGGTGAGCTCGAACGGGTGGGCGATCATGCGAAGCGCATCGCCAAGCAACAGCGGCGCCAGAGCATCATGCCGACGTCCATCCCGGTGAGCGGCATCACACGCATGACCGAGTTGTCGCTCATCTTGCTGGACAGGGCGCTGCAGGCCTACGCGGAGCGCGACGTCGATCTCGCCCGGCGCATCTGCAAGGACGACGATGAGATCGATGCGCTCTACAAACAGACCTTCAGCGTTACGCTGAGCTATATGCTGGAAAACGTGAGTGCTATCGGCCCTGGCACCTACCTGATCCAGGTGGCGCATGAGCTGGAACGCGTCGGCGACCGGGCCACGAACATCGCAGAGCGAACGATCTATGCCCAGACCGGCGAGCTGATCGAACTGAACGCCTGAGAACCCGCTGCGCTTCTGAGATCGGAAGGGCCGGCCTGCCATGGGACCGGCTCTTCTTTGTCCACACGGCCATGTTATCGATCCTTAATCGATATGCTAAGGCCTCTTAATGCTGCCATGATGCTGAGTTAAGGTATTGGTCCCTATACTGAACGCTTGGTGAGAAAAGTCGCAAGTGGAGGCATCATGCGGGGGCTGTGGTACGGGTTGATTGTTCTGGCGTTGGTGGCTGTTGGCTGTGCGGGTCCCAGCACCGGATCGACGCCGGGAGAGCAGGGGATCGCGCAGGAACAGACCGTCCAGAACAAGGGCTCGGACACGCTGGTCAACCTGGCGCTCGCATGGGCGGAGAATTACATGGGTGCACGGCAACGTGCGGATCTCAGTGACAGGTGGCGGAAGCGGCACCGGCATCGCGGCCATGATCAACGGCACGGTGGACCTGGCAAACGCCTCCCGGGCGATGAAGCAGGAAGAGATCGACGCAGCGCGGAAGAACGGCATCGAGCCGTTGGAGCACGTCGTGGCCCGTGACGCGATCGCGGTCGTCGTCCACCCTTCGAACCCTGTCGAGGGCCTGACGCTGCAGCAGATTTCCGACATCTACACAGGAAAGGTCACCAACTGGCGTGAGGTCGGCGGCGAAGACCGTCCGATCGTACTGCTCTCGCGCGAGTCCAACTCGGGCACCTACGTCTATTTCCTGGAAGAAGTGATCCGTGGAGGCGCGGAGAGCGACCTGCTCTTCTCGCCCGACACGCTCCTGATGCCGTCTTCGGAGGGCATCAGTGCCGAGGTGCGCCAGAATCCCAATGCCATCGGCTACGACGGTCTCGGCTACGTGACCCATGACCAGAAGATGGTGGGGGTCGCGGTGGCGGCGGGCGATCCGTACGTGATGCCGGCCATCGAGAGCGTCAACGACGGGACCTATCCCATCTCGCGCGATCTCTACATGTACACCGCGGGCGAGCCGGCCGGGCCGGTCAAGGCGTTCCTGGACTACATCCTGGGCGAGGGCCAGAGCCTGGTTCCGGCGTTGGGATTCGTTCCGCTGCAGCAATGACGCTGAATTGCGAGGTGGTCGGGTACGCCTATGCTGATTGAGAGCGGGAGGAAGCGTTGGCTGTAACATCGGGCAGGTCTGCCGCGGGCTCGCGGTGGAGCGAATTTGTCGTCGAGTCGCTGGTGCGGGTCGCAGGATTCTCGACCATCGGCTTCGTGCTGTTGATCTTCCTCTTCTTGTTGCGCGAGGGTGTTCCGTTCTTCCTCGACATCCCGCTTTCGGAGGCTTCCTGTGACGTCTGACCAGGCTACCATGATCGAATTCAAGGACGTCC
>CAZMIS010000054.1:0-14763 GCA_964566325.1 uncultured Anaerolineales bacterium | reverse complement strand
TCTTCTGATTGAACACCGAGACGCCGGTGATATCGCTGGGCAGCATGTCGGGGGTGAACTGAATGCGCCGAAAGGTGCAGCCGATCGACTTGGCGATCGCGCGGGCCAGCATCGTCTTGCCGACGCCGGGCACGTCTTCGATCAGCAGGTGTCCTTCGCAGAGCAGCGCGATGAACGTCATCTCGACTTCGCGGCGCTTGCCGATGATGACTTGCTCGACATTCCCCACGACGCGCTCCGTCAGGGATGCGATGATCTCATTGGTTTCCATGTGTCAGGCTCACTCCTATCACGAAGCCCGTCCGAGTTACGATCGGCGTGGCGTGCGCGGCACTGCGCCCGTGCACCATGCACTTGAGCACGGTGCAATTATACTCCCGAACCGAGTGCGGGGCTACCCCCCTGCAAACCACGCTTGCACGAGGCCCGAAGGGCGTGTAGAATCATCGCGTAGATTTCCCGGCTAACGCGTCAGTTCTATTACCAAAGATCGAGCAGAATGGCAGAACACATCCTGGTGATTGAGGACGATCAGCAGATTGCGGATCTCCTGCGTCGCGGCTTGATTTACGAGGGCTACTCCGTCAAGGTCGCAGGCGATGGGCCCGACGGGCTGGCCGCTGCGCGGGACCGCGCGCCCGACCTGGTGCTCCTCGACCTCATGCTGCCCGGGATGGACGGCCTCACGGTGTGCCAGCGACTGCGCGCGGCGAGCGACGTGCCGATCCTGATCCTGACCGCGAAGGATGCGGTGCCGGATCGCATCAAGGGACTGGATGCCGGCGCGGATGATTATGTCGTTAAACCCTTCAACTTCGACGAGTTGCTCGCACGTATCCGGGCCCTGCTCCGCCGGCGCCAGCCCGCCTCGCAGGAAGAAGTGTTACGCTTCGCGGACCTGAGTCTCAACGGGGTGACCCACGAGGTCCATCGCGGCGGACGCCGCGTGGACCTGACCGCGCGCGAGTTCGAGATGCTTCACCTCTTCATGCAGCACCCGCGCCAGGTCATCACCCGCGATACGCTGTACGATCGCATCTGGGGCTATGACTTCGGTGGCGAGTCGAACATCATCGAGGTGTACATCCGCTACCTGCGCTCGAAGCTCGAGGAAAGCGGCGAGCCCCGCCTGATCCAGACGGTGCGCGGGGTCGGCTACGCGCTGCGGGAAGAATGATATGTCGATTCGCACCCGGCTGACCCTGTGGTACACGGGCCTGCTGGCGCTCATCCTGCTGCTCCTGACCCTCCTGATCTACTCGGTCGTCGCCCGCACCCTGCTCGCCAATCTCCAGGAACGGCTGCTGGCCCAGGCGAACAGCGTCATCACGCTCATCCAGCAGGAAAACGACCCCGTGGCCGTGATGCTCTCCGGTCGCGCGCGGCTTCCCTCGATCGACGCGTTCGGCTCGCAGTACTACGTCCAGATTGTCCAGCTCGACGGCCGTGCGGTGCAGCTCTCCGAGAATCTCCAGGGCAGGCGGCTGCCGGTTCCAGCGAACTTCCTGCAGGATCTGGAGGCCGGTCACGCCCGGTTCGTGACGCTGCAGGCCAGCGGTGCGCGGCTGCACGTGGCCAGCCTGCCGATTTCCATCGGCAACCAGTTCGTGGGCGTGGTGGAGGTAGCCGGGCTGATGGCCAGCATCGACGACGCGCTGGCCGTGATTCGCCGCGTGCTTGTGTTCGTCAGCCTCCTCGCCCTCGTGCTGGCCGCAGTCGGCGGCAGCGTCCTGGCCCGCGCCGCGCTGCAGCCGATCAAGGGCGTCACCGAGACCGCGCAGCAGATCGCAGCCACGCGCGATCTCAGCCGGCGCATCCCGACCGGCGTGCCGACCGACGAGGTAGGCCGGCTCACGGGCACGATCAACGAGATGCTCGGCCGGCTGGAGGCGTCCTTCGACACCCAACAGCAGCTGGTCGCAGACGTCAGCCACGAGCTGCGCACCCCCCTGACCACGATCCAGGGCAACGTGGACCTGCTGCGCCGCGGCGCGGCGGAGGATCCCGCCCTGCGCAGCGAGGCGCTGGTCGCCATCGGAAACGAGACCGCGCGCATGCGCCGGCTGGTCAGTGACCTGCTGCTGCTGGCACAGGCCGATGCCGGGCTCCAGCTGCACCTCCAGCCGGTCGAGCTGGACACCTTGATCCTCGACGTATACCGCCAGGGCCAGCTGCTCAGCCAGGGCACCGGCGTCCGCGTCCGGCTGGGCGCGGAGGACCAGGCCGTCGTGCAGGGAGACGCGGACCGGCTGCGCCAGCTCCTGCTGAACCTGGTGGACAACGCCATCAAGTACACGCCCTCTGGCGGTGAAGTCACCCTCACCCTCAAGCGCCAGGCCGGCTGGGTGCAGGTAAGCGTCGAGGACACCGGCTCAGGCATCCCCTCCGATGATCTGCCGCACGTCTTCGACCGCTTCTACCGCTCGGATCGCAGCCGCGCGCGGCCCGGTGGCGCGGGCTTGGGACTTTCGATCGCGCGCTGGGTGGCTGAGGCGCACGGCGGCCAGCTGGAGGTGGAGAGCCAGGTGGGCATCGGCTCCGTCTTCACGCTCTATCTGCCCGATTCACAGGGCGATGTGCGGGAGGGAATTGAAACATGATGGCCGAAGACGCAAGCCGTCCACGCCTGCGCGGCCGGCGGCCGCATCCCCTGGCGCGTGAGGTGCACGAGCGCCTCATCGAGCGGGGCCTCACCCTCGCGCTGGCCGAATCGTGCACCGGCGGCCTGGTGGCGGACCTCATCACCGACCTCTCGGGCAGCTCCGCCTACTTCCTCGGCAGCGCGGTGACGTATGCGAACAGCGCGAAGGAAGGCGTGATCGGGGTGCGGCCGGAGACACTGGCTGCGCACGGCGCGGTCAGCGCGGAGACGGCCGCGGAGATGGCCCGGGGCGCGCGACGCGTCTTCGGCGCGGACATCGGCGCGGCGGTCACCGGCATCGCGGGCCCGACCGGCGCGACGCCCGGCAAGCCGGTCGGCCTGGTCCACATCCACCTGTCCGCGGAGGATGCGGAGTGGGGCGAGCGCCACGTGTGGTACGGCAATCGCCTCCGCAACAAGGCCCAGTCCGCCGAGGCAGTCCTTGCGCTGCTGCTGCGCTACCTCACCGCGTGAGGGCCGCGGGGCTCACCTGGACGGCAGCTGGCGCTCCGCAGCCAGGACGCGCCACATCTCGCCGTTGGGCGTCAGGCCGCCGGTGCGGGGATCTACCATCAGGTTCGCGTCGAGGAACTCATCCGCCGAGCTTGCGCTGATAAACCAGAACCACGCCTGCACTGCGGGCAAGAGATCCAACCTCTGCACATAGTGATACATGAAGCCCGCGGTGGTGTCGTAGAAGAACGCGGGGGGATCGTGCCAGGCTGAGGCCTGCAGCAGCCCGAACTCTGTCACGACCACCGACGTCGAGTTGCCTTCGGCAGCCCGCTCCGACCGATAGCGTGTCAGCTCCGCCATGCTGCGGTCAACCACCCGCTCGATCTCCGCGGCGGGCACGTCTTCGATCCACACCGTGTTGGGGTCGCCCGCACCCGGCCCGTACTGGTAATTGCCATACAGGTGCACCCCCCAGCCCGCGATCTCCGGGATCGCCGTGCTGCCGCTGTTGTAGCGCTCCGCGAACTGCCTGACGAACTCCGCGTCCCAGGCCCGCTCTTCCACCAGGTTGTTGCCCGCGTAGATGGGGCCGCGCCAGCGCGCGTAGGGCCAGTCCGCGCCGCGCGTCATCGCGTAGAACATCTCCGCGGCCTCGGCCGGGCTGATGTTCGCCTGCTCCTCTTTGGCAGGCTCATTCAGGAAGAGCAGCGGCCGGCCGTCGTTGCAGCCGCCGTCGAAGAGAGCCTGGAGTTCCTTGACATCGCGGTAGAAGTCGTCCCTGCCCCAGATCATGGGCACGCGGTGGCGGTCGGGAAAGTCGCACTGGGGCGACCAGGCGTAGTAGACGTGGTGCGTGATGCCCTGGGTCAGCGTGATGGGCGCGCCGCCAGCGAACCCCGGCGCCGCCCACTCCCAGGGATCGGTCATCGCCCGGATCCGTGCGCCGAGTCCCGGAAAGGGCTGACCCGTCCTGGCAGAAAGGTTCAGGACGTACGCGAGCAGTGCGAGGAGCAACACCCCTGCCAATGCCGCGATGGCGGCGAGGCGATAGAACCGCCGGTCGCCTCGCCGGCCGCCCCGCCGGTCGCCCCGCCGGTCGCCCGCCACAGGTGCACTCACCCCATCGGGCGCAGCGCGAGGCGGGATGTCCGCCGCGGGATCAACGTTCATGCGTCCCTCACCGATCGATCTTGCGCAGCTTCGCGAACCCTGCGAGCAGCGTCTTGGTGCCCTTCCCCGCGAACGCCACGGTGACCTCTTCGTCGTCCGCGCTCGCCTCGGACTTGAGCACGATGCCCTGCCCGAAGAGGCCGTGATCGACGCGGTCGCCCGGCTTGAACAGCATCTCGCGCGACGGTCGTTCGGGAGGCGTCACGGGCCCCGGCCGCTTGCCGGGCATCCACGACGACGACGCGCCCACACCCTTTCGCCCGGCGAACGGCGGGGCCGGCTCGTCGGGCCAGGCACGGCGATGCGCGGGCAGGCCGGACTCCCACCGGGTCGACCGGTCTTCATCGTCGTCATCGCGCCGCGCGGCCATTCCGCCGCGCACAGGGCCGGACCCGAGGCTCAGGCCCTGGGACATGGCCACGTCGCGCAGGAACCGCGACGGCTCGTTGATCTCGCTGCGCCCGTAGAGCATGCGGCGGAACGCGCGCAGAAGGTACAGCCGGTTCTTCGCGCGCGTCAGGCCGACGTACATGAGCCGGCGCTCCTCTTCCATCTGGTCCGGGTCTTCCATGCTCCGGCTGTGGGGAAAGATGTTCTCCTCCAGCCCGACGAGGAACACCGTGTCGAACTCCAGCCCCTTCGCCGTATGGACGGTGAGCAGCGTCACGCGGTCCTCCGGGGTCGCCAGCTCATCCTGGTCCGAGACCAGTGCGACTTCCTCCAGAAATGCGGTCAGCCGTACATCGGGGGGAAAGTCGTCGTAGTGTGCGGCCACCGAGCGCAGTTCCTGCACGTTCTCCCAGCGATCCTCGCCCTCCTCGGTGCCGTCGCGCAGCCAGGTGGCATAACCGGACTCCTCCGAGAGCTTTTCGAGCAGGGCCGCGACCGTCAGGGTCTCCTTGGCGCTGACCCAACGCGCGAAGACACGATAGAACGCAATCAGCGCGCGCTGCGCGGCCGTGCCGAAGGGATGCTGCGGCGGCTTGGCCTCGGTGCTGAGATACAGGCCGTTCAGCAGCGGGCTGCCCATGTCGCCGGCCAGGAGCGCCAGCGCGCCGGTCATGGGCAGTCCCAGTTCGGCGCTCCAGGTGGAAAGCGCGGACACGGTCTTCTCGCCGATCGCGCGCGGCGGCACGTTGATCACGCGCATCAGGCTGACGTTGTCCGCCGGATTGTGGACGAGACGCAGGTAGGCGAGCGAGTCCTTGATCTCCTTGCGCTGATAGAATCGCGTGCCGCCGATCAGGCGGTAGGGCAGCCCGCGGGCCACGAAGGCATCTTCCAGCGAGCGCGACTGTGCGTTGGTGCGGTACATCACCGCGCAATCGCTCAGCTTGAGCTGGCCCGAGTGCGCCAGCCGCTGGACCGTGTTCACCACGAACTGGGCCTCGTCCGCCTCGTCGTACGCCTCGTGCAGGGTGATCTGCGCACCCTGGCCGCGATCGGTGTGCAGCCGCTTCGGCGTGCGCCTCTGATTGCGTGAGATGACCGCGTTCGCCGCGTCCAGGATGCTCTGGGTGGAGCGGTAGTTCTGCTCGAGCAGGATGACCTTCGCCTCGGGAAAGTCCTCCCGGAAGCGCAGCACGTTGCGGTAGTCCGCGCCCCGGAAGGCATAGATGCTCTGGTCCTCGTCGCCCACCACGAAGAGGTTGCGCGCCTTGGCGGCCAGGCTGCACACCATGTCGTATTGCGCGGAGTTGGTGTCCTGGAACTCGTCCACCAGCAGGTATTCGTAGCGCTCCTGGTAGCGGCCCAGCACCTCGGGATGGTCTTTGAAGAGCCAGGTGGTGCGGCACAGCAGGTCGTCGAAGTCCAGCGCCCCATTGGCCTTGAGGATCGCCTCGTAGCGCGCGTACACGCGCTGGGCGATCTCGAGATAATAGGTGGACGTCTCGAACTGCTCCGGCCTGACCAGCTCGTTCTTCGCCTTCGAGATGGCGGACCGCATCGCCTCGGGCCGGTACATCTTGTCGTCGATGCGGAGATCCTTCATGGCCGTGCGGATCGCGCTCAGCTGCTCCCCGTCGTCGTAGATCACGTAGTTGGGGTTGAGGCCGGCGGGCCCGGCCTCCGCGCGGAGGATGCGCGCACAGATGGCGTGGAAGGTGCCGATGGTGAGCCCCTTCCAGCCGGTGCTTACCGGCACCGATTCGCCGACCAGGCGGTTGATGCGCTCACGCATCTCGCCCGCGGCCTTGTTGGTGAACGTGACCGCCATGACGGATCGCGGATGGATGCCCGCGGCCCGCAACAGGTAGGCGACCCGGTGGGCCAGGACCCGGGTCTTGCCCGAGCCTGGACCGGCCAGCACCAACACCGGCCCCTTGACGGCCGTGACCGCTTCCCGCTGCGCGGGATTCAGTCCGGCGAGAATATCTTCATGCATGATTGCTCCGAATCGCGCCCGCTCTATTCGTCAGCGAGGCAGCAACGGTCTCCCGTGATCGACCGACAGGCGGCACTGACTTCTTGGGGCGCCACGACGCCCGCCTCGGCCAACAACCCGGCCGCCAGCCCCAGCGGCAGCCCCATCACGGCCGAATAACACCCATCCCATTCGGCCACGGGCGCGAACCGCGGGTCCTGGATGCCGTACGCGCCGGCCTTGTCCAACGGATCCCCCGTCTCCACGTAGGCTTTGATCTCGCTATCCGTGTACGCGCGCATCGTGACGCCGGTGGCGGAGAGCCGAGTTGCCGCGCGGCCGGCGTGAATGACGCAGACGGCCGTGTAAACGACGTGCACCCGGTCCCGCAGCGCGCTCAGCATGGCGACCGCCTCCAGGGGGTCGCGCGGCTTGCCCAGGATGACACCGTCCAGCACGACGATGGTGTCGGCCGCCAGCACGACCGCATCGGGGTGATGCTCGGCCACGGCCGCGGCCTTGGCGCGGCACAGGCGGCACACCAGCGCCTCCGGCGGCTCGCCCGGTAGGGACGACTCGTCCACGTCCGCCACGTCGACCGTGAAGTCGAGTCCGAGGCGGCCGAGAAGCTCCCGGCGCCGCGGGGAGCGGGACGCCAATACGAAGGAAGGTGCGCTCACGATGCGTTCCGATCCTTCACCACGTCCAGCACCTCGCACGCCACCTCGTAACGCCCGAAGCTCGGCATCAGGTACACCCCCTGCACCCTGGGCAGCTTCTTCAGTTCCAGGAGCAACTCCTGCGCCATCCGGACGCCCTCCCGGCGGCCGTCCGCGCCCGCGGCCTCCATGCGCGCCAGGGCTGACTCCGGGATCACGATGCCCGGAACCTCGTTGTGCAGGAAGGAGGCGTGCCGGTAGCTCTGCAGGGGCAGGATGCCGATGAGGACCGGCACTGGGAACTCGCCGTGGCGCTCCTCGTAAAGTTGGAAGAAGCGTTGCCACACCGCCGCGTCGAAGATCGGCTGGGTCATCGTCAGGTGGGCGCCGGCCGCGGCCTTCGCGTGGAACCGGTCGACTTCCTGCACGAGATCCGCGCGGGTGGGGTCGGACGCCACCGCAATGGTGAACGCGGCGCGGCTGCCGAACGGCTTGCCCGACCGGTCCAGCCCCTGGTTGAACTGGCTGATGATCCTCGCCAGGCCGATGGAATCGACGTCGTACACCGCGCTGCTCTCAGCCGTGTCGCCGATGCTGGGCGGATCGCCGGTCAGCGCGATGACGTTGCGCACGCCCAACGCGTGCGCGCCGATCAGGTCGGCCTGCAGCCCCATCAGCGAGCGATCGCGCGTGGTCAGGTGGAGGATCGTCTCGATGCCGACCTGCTGCTGGATCAGGACGCACAACGCCAGCGCACCCATGCGCACGCGCGCCATGGGGCTGTCCGCCACGTTGACCGCGTCCGCACCCTGGGCCCTGGCGACGGCCGCGCCCTCCAGCATCTTCGCCGCGCTGAAGCCGCGCGGCGGGTCCACCTCGACGCTCACCACGAACTTGCCGGCCGCCAGCTTCTGCAGCAGGCCGGTCGGCTCCGGCGCAGTCTCCTCTGGCGCGTCCATCACGGGCGCACTCACGCGCACCATGGGCAGGGGCGCCAAGTCGGCGTTCCCACCCGCGGCGCGGCGGCCCGCGGTCCGGTCGATCTCCGCGCGCATGGCCTGGATATGCGCGGGCGTCGTCCCGCAGCACCCGCCGAGCAGCGTCACGCCCTGTGCCAGGAATGCCGGCACGTGCTCCGCGAAATAGCGCGGCGCGGACGGATAGATCATGCGCTCGCCCGCACGGTAAGGCAGGCCTGCGTTGGGCATCGCGGACAGAGGCAGGGCCGGCCGGGCGGCGCGCATCTCGGCCACGAAATCGAGCAGCCGCGCGGGGCCCAGCGAGCAATTGACCCCGGCCACGTCGGCGCCCGCACCGGCCAGCGCGGCCGCGACCTCAGCCGGCCGCGCGCCGTCCACCGTGACGCCGTCATGCCCGAAGGTCACCTCTGCGACCACCGGCAGGTCGCTGACCCGGCGCACCACCTCCACCGCGACCAGCAGCTCGCGCAAGTCCGAGAAGGTCTCGAGGATCACCAGGTCCGCGCCGGCCTCCCAGAGCACGCCGACCTGCTCTGCGAAGGCGTTGGCCGCGGTCTCGCGCAACAACTGCGACCTGCGCCGGGCGCGGCGGCCGAGCGGGCCGACGGACCCCGCGATCCACACCGCCTGGCCGCTGATCTCACGCGCCTCCCGCGCCAGCTTGATCCCGCGGAAGTTGATGTCCCGCTGTTGGCGCGCGTCGCGAACGCCCTCCTGGGCCAGCCGGAGCGGATTGGCCGCAAACGTGTTGGACTGGACCACCTCCGCGCCCGCGCGGATGTACGCGAGGTGGACCTCGCGGACCCAATCCCCCTGCTCCAGGTTGAGCAGCTCCAGGCACTGGTCGAGGCGTGCGCCCTGGGCGTGCAACATGGTGCCCATCGCGCCGTCGCCGAGGACCGGGTCGGTGGCTAAACGTTCCAGAAATGGATGCGACATGCAGCGTCTCCTTGTGCTGGCGGCGCGATTATAGCATTCCGGCCACGGCGCTCCAATTGCCACGCCCGCTGAAGCGTGCTATAATCCCGTCAAGCTGCCTGTTCTCCGGCAGTCACGTCATCGTCTGAGTCTGCTGACCCTCACAACTCGTCCCGGAGGTTGCCATGAGCCCACGATGGACGCGCCTGCTCGCATGGTCGGTGATCGTTCCGCTCGCCCTGGCACTTGCCGTGCTGGGTGCACAGGTGACGGACGTGTCAGCGCAGGAGCCCGTTGCGACCGCAGCAGCCGCCCTCGATGCATCCCTGACGCCGGGCACGCCAGTTGGCACACCGACGCCGACCTTTACCCCGACCATCACGCCATCGCCGACCCCGACCCTGACCGGACTGCAGGCGCGCCTGCTCCTCGCACAGACCTACCTGGCGGGGCAGGACTATGACCGCGCGGCGGACCTGTTTGCGGAGATCGCCGAGGAGGACCGGGGCAACGTCGAGGCCGTCACCGGGCTCAAGGCTGCGCTCGACGGTAAGGCCGCGCAGATGGCCACCATGATCGCCCCCCTGCCGACCGCCGAGCCGTTCATCGCGCCCACCGTCCCTGCGCCCTCCGTCGCGCAGGTGACAGGTTCGCGGCTGCTGAATTTCGCCTCCGTGGTCCTCGCCGTGCTCGCGGCGCTCGTGCTGCTCTATCTCCTGGCCACGCTCATCCGGTGGGCGCTGGCCGCGCTGCGCGAGCTCTGGTACCTGCACGTGCTGCCCGCCCTGCAGCGCCCGGCCGTGCGCCCGGGGCTGCGCCTCGGCAGTTTCGCCGGCGCGCCGGGTAAGGCGCCGGGTAAGGCGCCGGATGACGCAGCGGGCGTCGTGCCCCTGGTCATCGCCGCGAAGCTGAGCGAATGGAACCAGCTGGTGCAGCGGGTCCAGATTCCGGTGGAGCTCCACGCGGGGCCGGACCTCGGCGCGATGGGGTGGATCAAGGTGCTGTGGCAGTGGCTGCTCCCGAAGGCGCGGGGTTATGAGGTCACCGGCGCCCTGGTCGAGGGTGCGGGCGACGTCCACCGACTGGCGGTGCAGCGCACCGAGCTGAGCACCCGTCGCATCGATCGCAGCACGACGTTCGAACACGCAGGTGAGGCCGGTGAGGCGTACCGCAGCATGGCCGCGGAGGCGGCCAAGTGGCTCATCAGCCCGCTCGATATCGAGGCCGACCGGGCCGTGGCTGCCGTGCACCGGTCGTCCGGCGAGGGGACAACGGTGACGGCGAGTGACGCCTTCGACCAGGCGATCGACTGGCTGCTGCCCGTCCGGCAGCAGGTGGGCCAGGGGCTGATCGACTTCGCAGACGCCAGGAGGCGCCTGCAGCGGGCCGAGGCCATGATCGGGCAGCTGCCCGCTGGATCTGCATTGCGCGCCGAGCTGGCGGCGGTGATTGCGGACCTGCGACGCTCCGTGCCGGCAGGTTGACAGGCACGGCCAATCGACTATAATCGACAATGAAAGACGCCGAACCGGAGGAGTAAGCCGGGCCTGTGTGGCTGGCACGACTGCCAGCACAGGTCGAGCGCCGTCGCCAGAGAGAGGGGGTCACCGGGTGAGAGCCCCCTTCCGATGTGAGCGAGGCTGAATGTCGCCGGGGAGTCGGGCGCCTGAAACCGGAA
The DNA here is from genome assembly GCA_964566325.1 of uncultured Anaerolineales bacterium. Taxonomy (GTDB): domain Bacteria; phylum Chloroflexota; class Anaerolineae; order CG2-30-64-16; family CG2-30-64-16; genus JALOOB01. Next base: position 3,896 of record CAZMIS010000054.1, on the reverse strand, counting down.
GCCGTTAGCAGGCTCCTGGTCTAGGGTGCCACGGGGCAGCCCGTTACAGCTCAGAGTGGACGCCGCAATCGAGAACTGCATTTTCGATTGCTGACCGTCAACCAAGGTGGCACCGCGGAGACCTTCCGTCCTTGAGACGTAAGGTCTTTTTGTTTGCCGAAGAAGGAGAGAGAGCCATGGCCTTTGAGATGCCCAAGACCTACGATCCGAGCGCGTCCGAGCGCCGGATCTATGATTGGTGGGAGCAGTCCGGCTTCTTCAAGCCGGAAATCGCGCCGCCGGATGCCGAGCCGTTCGTGATCTCGATCCCGCCGCCCAACATCACCGGCGAGCTCCACCTGGGCCACGCGATGTTCGTCTCGCTGGAAGATCTCATGATCCGCTACAAGCGCATGCGCGGCTATGCCGCGCTGTGGGTGCCGGGGTATGACCACGCGGGCATCGCCACCCAGCTCCAGGTGGAAAAGACGCTGGCGCGCGAGGGCGTGCGCCGGCAGGACATCGGGCGTGAGGAGTTCCTGCGCCGCACCTGGGCGTGGAAAGAGAAGTACGGCGGCCACATCGTGCGCCAGCTCCGCCGCCTGGGCGCATCGTGTGACTGGGACCGCATGCGCTTCACCATGGACGAAGGGCTGAGCCGCGCGGTGCGCGAGGCGTTCGTGCGCCTTTACCGCATGGGCCTGATCTATCGTGGCGAGTACCTCATCAACTGGTCGCCCGGGCTGCAGACCGCGGTCAGCGACCTGGAGGTGGAGTACACCGAAGAGGACGCCACGCTCTACTACTTCAAGTACCCGATCGCGGGCGCAAACCTCGAGGATGGCCCCGGCAAGGGCTACATCCCGGTGGCGACCACGCGGCCCGAGACCATCCTGGGCGACACCGCGGTGGCCGTGCACCCGGACGACGAGCGCTATCAACACCTGATCGGCGCCACGTGCCTGGTGCCGGTGCTGAAGCGCACCATCCCGGTGATCCAGGACACCTACGTGGAGATGGAATTCGGCACCGGCGCGCTGAAGATCACGCCGGGCCACGATCCGAACGACTTCGTCATTGGCCAGCGCCACGGGCTGCAGATCATCAACGTGCTGGATCGCGACGTGAAGATGAGCGCGGAGGCCGGCCCGCACTACCAGGGCCTCGACCGCTTCGAGTGCCGCAAGAAGCTCTGGGCCGACATGGAAGCCGCAGGACTGACCATCAAGACCGAGAAGTACCGGACGCAGGTGCCCAGGTCGCAGCGCGGGGGCGAGATCGTCGAGCCGATGGTGAGCACGCAGTGGTTCGTGAAGATGAAGCCCATGGCCGACATGGGACTCCAGGCCGTGCGCGCGGGCCGCATTACGATCGTCCCAGAGCGGCTGACGAAGGTGTACTACAACTGGCTCGAAAACATCCGGGACTGGTGCATCAGCCGGCAGCTGTGGTGGGGCCATCGCATCCCGGCCTGGCACTGCGCGGAGTGCCACGGCATCACGGTGGCCAAGATCGACCCGACGCACTGCGAGCACTGCGGATCGGCCGCCATCGAGCAGGACCCCGACGTGCTCGACACCTGGTTCAGCTCGGGCCTGTGGCCCTTCTCGACGCTGGGCTGGCCCGATGACACGCCGGACCTGCGCCGGTTCTACCCGACCACCGTGATGGAGACGGGCTACGACATCCTCTTCTTCTGGGTGGCGCGCATGATCATGCAGGGTCTGCTCTACACCAACGACATCCCGTTCGAGACGGTGTACCTGCACGGGATCATCCGTGACGACCAGGGTCGCAAGATGTCGAAGACCACGGGCAACGTGCTCGATCCGATCGCCCTGCTCGACGGCGCGAAGCCCGAGGAGCTCGGGGATTATGTCAGATCGCAGTACCCCGAGGGGCTGCAGCCGATGGGCGCGGACGCGCTCCGCTTCACGCTGCTCACCGGCACCACCCCGGGCACCGACATGAACCTGAGCCTGCAGCGCGTGGAGGGCAACCGCAACTTCACGAATAAAATCTGGAACGCAGCGCGCTTCGTCCTGTCGCAAATCGGGGATCAGGGACTGGGGATCGGGGAGCAGGAACCCGATGCCCAATCCCTGGTCACCAGTCACCAGTCCTTGCCCGAGCGTTGGATCCTCAGCCGGCTGTCGGCCACGATCGCAGACGTGACGCGGCTGATGGACACCTTCCAGTTCGGTGAGGCGGGCCGGCAGATCTACGACTTCTTCTGGAGCGAGTTCTGCGACTGGTACCTGGAGATCAGCAAGATCGCGCTGTACCGCGGGACGCCGGAGGCCAAGGCGCGCACGCAGGCCACCCTGATCAAGGTGCTCGACGAATCGCTGCGGCTGCTGCACCCGTTCATCCCCTTCGTCACCGAGGAGACCTGGGGCTACCTGAAGCATGTGGCCGGCGGTCCGGACTGGCCGGAGGGGCTGATCGTTGCGCCCTGGCCGGCGACGGACCTGCGCGACGAAACTGCGGAAAGCGAGATCGCGGTCATCATGGACCTGGTGCGGGCCATTCGCAACGCCCGCGCCGAATACGGCGTGAAGCCCGGCCAGCCACTGGCGGCCGCCATCTCCGCGGGAAGCCGGACGGCCGACCTGCGCCGGCACGCCGACATCCTCTGCAGCCTGGCGCGACTTGATGCGGAGCGACTGGTGATCGAGGAGGACCTTCCGGCCCCGGCGCAGGCATTGACGCTGGTGACAGGCGGCGTGGTCGCGTACCTGCCGCTGGCGGAACTGGTCGACTTCGAGGCCGAGCGCAACAAGCTGAGCAAGGAGCTGGCCGAGACTGAGTCCCAAATCGAGCGGGGTCGCACGCTGCTGGACGGCCCGTTCGCGGGCCGCGCACCCGCGGCGGTCGTGCAGCGCGAGCGCGACAAGCTGGTGGAACTGGAGGCCCGCGCGGCGCGTCTGCGAGAGCGCATCGCCGGCCTGTCGACATGAGGTAGGTCATAGACCAGGAGCCGTCAGGCGCATATAATGCAGGCAGAAACAGGCGTACCCATCGTCGTCTCATCGCACATGGCACCCTCATCGAAGCCGCCGTGTGGTACGCCTGCTTTTGTCCGTCTTCATCACCCTTGACTGCCCGCCGATCCCTGGCAACCTGAGCCCGTGCTTTTGTGCCAGGGGTCTTTGTGTTATGCTGGGGGCGGAGGACCTGTGAGCACCTATTACGTCACAATCGCCGGCCAGCCGGTCGGCCCGGAGGCGCATCTGTCGCCCGCCCGACTCTCCCAGGGGCGTCCCGACGCGCGGGATGCCTCGGGACAGCCATCCGCTGCGACGTCGATGTCACGGCAGCGATGGATTGATGGGGGCCTCGAAGAGAAGTGCGAAGCCAGTCTGCCGCTGGTTGTCCTTGCCTTGGTGCTGCTGGCCGCGGTGGTAGCCATTCTGGTGCTGGTCCGGCGCCATCCAGGCGACCGCCGCTGAGTCCGGGAGCCATCATAGGCTGATCGTGCGTACGTGATAACTGTTTCTTATCAAAAGTCCGTCGCTCAATCATGACCTACGTCATGTAGTGCAGAAAATCACACTGGTATAATGCAGGTCTGGTTATCCGAGTGCCTTGCCAGACCCAGGATCACCGCCCACGATACGGAGGAGTACTTATATGACCGTTGCTTGCCCAGGTCGGCAGCAGCTGCGGTTGTTGGTCGTTGCGGGCCTTGTTGGCCTGCTCTTTGTCGGCTTGACCGCCGTTGCCAACGCGCAATCCGACGACAACGCGACCTGTCTCGGCTGCCACTCCACTGCCGGGTTGAGCGTTGAGCTCGCCAGCGGCGAGATTCTCCCGCTCACCGTGGATGCCTCGGTGTATCAGGACAGCGTGCACGCCAGCCTGAACTGCACCGCGTGCCACACCAACATCTCGGGATATCCACATCCGAAGATCAC
>CAZMIS010000053.1:0-14847 GCA_964566325.1 uncultured Anaerolineales bacterium | reverse complement strand
CGATCGTCCCCACGTTTACGTGGGTCTTCGTGCGCTGAAATACTTCCTTCGCCATTGAGACTCAAGCTCCTTACGAAACTGAAAGCCAGACTGCTGGCCTGCCGATTACAAAACAAAGCCCCGTCCAGCACAGGCTGACGAGGCGAAGAGACGCAACATGGGCCATGGCCGCTTCATTCCGGTCCAGTGACCGGCGGCCTGGGCCCATCACATCACTATCCTCGGCGCCGCTTCGCCAGGCGAGTAGCACCTGATGCCCGTCCGAGTCGGGACGCCGGAAGGCGCTTGCAATCGGAGGCAACTTTCAAAGTATATCCAAAACGAACGGTATCTCCAAATCCAGGCCTGCCGCTTCTAGACAAGACCCAGAATCTGGCGGGCACGATCCTCGGCGACCCGGTCGTAATGTGAGAACTCCATCGTGAAGGTGCCGCGACCCTGCGTCGAGGATCGGAGTGAGGTGGCGTAACCCACCATCTCCGCCAGCGGCACAGTGCCCTTGATCGCCTGCAGGCCGACCGAATGCATCTCCAGGCCCACAACCTGCCCGCGGCGCGCGACCAGGTCGCCGATGACGTCGCCGGTGTTGTTGTCGGGCACCACGACTTCGATGCTCATGACGGGTTCCAGCAAGATGGGCCCGGCCTTCTGCGCTGCCTCGCGCAGGGCCATCGAGCCGGCGATCTTGAAGGCCATCTCGGAGCTGTCAACCTCGTGGAAGGATCCGCCCAGCAGAGTGGCCCGGATATCGACGAGGGGGTAACCGCCGAGCACGCCGCTGTCCATCGACTCGCGAATGCCCTGCTCGATCGCAGGAATATACTCGCGCGGGATGGCGCCGCCGACGATGCGGTTGACGAACTCGAAGCCCTTGCCCCGCTCCTGCGGCTCGAACTCCATGATCACATGGGCATACTGCCCCCGGCCGCCGGTCTGGCGAACGAAGCGCATCTCGACCGGCGTCTTCCGCGTGATTGACTCGCGGTAGCTGACCTGGTGGCGGCCCACGTGTGCCTGGACCCCGAACTCACGCAGCATCCTGTCGACCAGAACCTCGAGGTGCAGTTCGCCCATGCCGCTGATGAGCGTCTGGCCGGTCTGATCGTCGACCCGCACGCGGAAGGTGGGATCTTCTTCGGCGAGCCGGCCGAGGGCATTGGCCAGCTTGTCCTGATCCGCCTTCGATTTCGGCTCGACGGCAATGGAGATCACCGGCTCGGGAAACTCGATGGCCTCCAGCACGATGGGGGAGCCGGGATCACACAGCGTCTCGCCGGTCGAGGTCTGCTTGACACCGACGATCGCGCCGATGTCGCCTGCGCGGATGACCGTCACGTCCTCGCGCTTCTCGGCGTACACCTGGACCAGCCGCCCCATCCGTTCCTTGCGATCCCGATTGCTGTTCTGCACCGTCACGCCGGTGGCCAACGCCCCGGAGTACACGCGCACGTAGGCGAGACGCCCCATGTAGGGGTCCGTCTGGATCTTGAAGACCAGGGCTGACGTCGGCGCATCGATCGACGCCTCGCGCTCCTCATCCGCGCCGGTATCAGGATTCGTCCCAATCACGGCCGGAATGTCGAGCGGCGACGGCAAGTAGTCGACCACGGCGTCCAGCAGGAGCTGGACACCCTTCGTCCGCAACGATGAGCCGCACAGAACCGGCACCAGTTCGCCCGCGATGGTGGCACGGCGCAATCCGGATCGCAGCTCCGCCTCAGTCAGCGTCTCGCCGTCAAGGAACCTGGCGAGCAACTCATCATCCGTCTCGGCAATGTGCTCCACCAGGCTGTCGCGCAGCGTCTCCACCTGGCCGGCCAACGAGTCCGGAATCGGCACCTCGACCGGATTGGTGCCAAGGCTGCCCGGGAAGGTCCATGCCTTGAGGCCGATCAGGTCGATCATGCCCATGAACTGCTCTTCGGCGCCGATGGGCAGCTGGATCGGAAGCGGCCGCGCGCCCAGGCGGTCCTTGATCATGTCGATCGTGCGCCAGAAATTGGCGCCGGTGCGGTCCATCTTATTGACGAAACAGATGCGCGGCACGCCATAACGATTGGCCTGGCGCCACACCGTCTCGGACTGGGGCTCCACGCCGGCCACGGCATCGAACACGACCACGCCGCCGTCCAGGACGCGGAGGCTGCGCTGCACTTCAGCCGTGAAGTCGATGTGGCCCGGCGTATCGATGATGTTGATCCGATGCTCGCGCCACTCGCTGGTGATGGCCGCGGATTGAATCGTGATGCCGCGCTCCCGCTCCTGCACCATCCAGTCCGTGACCGTTGTCCCTTCATCCACGTTGCCCATCCGATACGTCTTGCCCGTGTAGTACAGGATGCGCTCTGTTGTAGTGGTCTTGCCCGCGTCGATATGAGCGATGATGCCGATATTGCGCAATCGCTCCAGTCGTTGTCGTTCAGTTGTGGGCATCGGGACATCAGTCATGGTGATCACTCAAACTCAAGGGACAGAAACCCGGCATCCTCATCCGAATGCCGGGTCTCATCTTTGAAATCAGTTGGCCGTGCCGCCGGCTCTCGCGCATGAAACGTGAAACCGGGATGGCGTTACCAACGGTAGTGCGCGAACGCCCGATTGGCCTCGGCCATCTTGTGCGTGTCTTCGCGCTTCTTGATGGTGTTGCCCTGGTTGTTGAACGCGTCGAACAGCTCGCCGGACAGGCGGTCGACCATGCTCTTGCCCGCGCGCTTGCGGGAGTTCTGGATGAGCCAGCGCAGAGCCAGCGCCAGGCGCCGGTCCTCGCGAATCTCCATGGGAACCTGGTACGTCGCGCCACCCACGCGGCGAGGTCGCACCTCGATCATGGGCGTCGCATTCCGGATGGACTGCTCGAGCGCCTCGATCGCAGGCTTCTTGGTCCGCTGCTCGAGGACCGCCATGGCGCCATAGACGATGCTCTCGGCGGTGGACTTCTTGCCGCTCAACATGATCTTGTTGACCAGGTGCGACACCAGGATGTTGCCGTAGCGCGGATCCGGCAGGACCTCGCGCGGCTCGGGACGATTACGTCGAGACATGACTTACTCCGCGCTCCTTACTTTCTCTTGGCGACCGCGCCCTTGGCGCCCTTCCCTGCCACAGCGGTGGCCTTAGGCACCTTCGCGCCATACTTCGATCGACCGCGCCGGCGAGCGTCCACACCGGTGGTGTCGAACGCGCCGCGCACGATATGGTAACGCACGCCAGGCAGATCCTTGACACGGCCGCCGCGCACCAGCACGACAGAGTGCTCCTGCAGGCTGTGGCCCTCGCCCGGGATATAGGCCGTGACTTCGAGGCCGTTGGACAACCGAACGCGTGCGATCTTGCGCAACGCCGAGTTCGGTTTCTTGGGCGTCATCGTACGCACCTGGGTGCACACCCCACGCTTGAACGGGTTGCCCTTCGTCGTGCGCCGCATGCGGCCATGGATCGTGTTGTTGGTGAACTGCAGGGCGGGAGCCTTTTCCTTCTTTCCGATCGGCTTTCGGCCCTTGCGTACGAGTTGATTGATAGTCGGCAAGCTGCCCTCCACTTAGACTGGTGCGGAACCCCATAAAACCAAGGCATCGGCCCGGCAATAAGGAACAAACGCGGGCCAGATGTGATCTGGCCCACGAACGAATACTTTATCACAAGAGCATAACCCGGTCAAAAATGAGACCGCATCATGCGCAGAGGCGGGACTCCCGGCGCTGCGGGAGCCCCGCTGGTACGTTGGCTAAGCCACCATCTCGTCGCCCAGGTCATCCGGGAATTCGTCGTCGGCGAAGTCGGCCACCGCGATCTCTTCCAGCAGCAGCTCCTCGTCGATGTCCTCATCGCCCAGCACGTCCTCGAACGTGCGCTGCTGCGTGGCTCCGGCCAGCTCGGTGCGTTGCCGCCGCGTCTCGAATCCGGTGCCCACGGGGATCAGCTTGCCGATGATGACGTTTTCCTTCAGGCCGCGCAGCGTATCCTTCGCGCCGCGCACCGCCGCATCCGTCAACACCCGGGTCGTCTCCTGGAACGAAGCCGCCGCCAGGAAGCTGTCGGTGTTGAGCGAAGCCTTCGTGACGCCCAGCAGCACGGGTTCGCCGCGTGCAGGCTCGCCGCCGGCTGCGACCACGGCCGCATTGGCCTCGTCGAACTCGAAGCGATCGATGAGCTCGCCGATCAGCATGTCGGTATCGCCACTGCGGAGTATCCGCACCCGCCGCACCAGCTGGCGGATGATCACCTCGATGTGCTTGTCGTGGATGCTCACACCCTGGGAGCGATAGACCTTCTGGACCTCGTCGAGGAGGTACATCTGGGCTGCCTCGCGACCCTGAATGCGCAGCACCTCGCGCGGGTTCTTCGAGCCCTCGGTCAGCTGCGCGCCGACCTCGACACGATCGCCCTTATCGACCCGCAGGCGGGCCGACGCAGGAATGTCGGTGACCCACTCTTCCACGTCCTCGCGCCGGATGACCGCCTTGTAGCCGCCCTCATCGTCCGCGTCGATGTAGATGTTGCCGTCGAACGCGGCCAGGATCTCGGCAGGCTCCAGATCGGGACGCAGCGCCTTCGCGATCGGCGTTGACGCCTGCACGCGATCGTCGCTCTCGACCAGCATCTCGTAACCGGGTGCGATGAGGTGCGTCTTGCGCCGCAGGCGGCTGTTCGTCACCTTCAGCTTACGCACATCATCTTCCCAGTACACGTTCACCACGCCGCCGATCTCTGCGATCACGGCCTCGCCCTTGGGCGTGCGGGCCTCGAAGAGCTCCTCGACGCGCGGGAGACCCTGCGTGATGTCTTCGGCGCCGGCAACGCCGCCGGTGTGGAACGTGCGCAGCGTCAGCTGGGTGCCGGGCTCGCCGATCGACTGCGCCGCGATGATCCCCACGGCCTCGCCCATCCTGACCCGTCCGCCGCGTGCCAGGTCGCCGCCGTAGCACAGCTTGCACAGGCCCAGGCGGTTCTCGCAGGTCAGCGGAGAGCGTACGAACACCTTGTCGACCCCTGCCCTGCTGATCACGCCCACGGCAAGCTCGTCGATGATCTCGTTGCGCTCGATCAGCACCTCGCCCGTGGCAGGATCGACCACCGGCGCACCGGTAACCCGGCCGATCAGCCGCTCGTCGAGCTTCTGACCGGTGTCGCGCGCGTCGGCCTGGGTGAACCAGATGCCGGCCTCGGTCTCGCAGTCGTCGGACGTGATGATCACGTCCTGGGCCACGTCGACCAGGCGGCGGGTCAGGTACCCTGCGTCGGCCGTGCGCAGCGCGGTGTCGGCCAGACCCTTGCGCGCGCCGTGGGTGCTCAGGAAGTACTCGAGTGCCGTCAGACCTTCACGGAAGTTCGAGCGGATCGGCAGCGCGATGATGCGCCCGGATGGATCGGCCATCAGGCCGCGCATGCCGGCCAGCTGCCGGATGGGCTGGATGCCGCCCTTCGTCGCACCGGAGGTGGCCATGGCCCCCAGGCCGGTGAGCGGATTGAGCAGGCCCTTGACTGCCTGTGTGATCTCGTCGGTCGCGCGCGTCCACAGCTCGACCACCTTGTTGTACTGCTCTTCCTCGGTGATCAGACCACGGCGGTACTGCCGCTCGGTCTCTTCGACGCGCGTCGCGGTCTCGTCGAGCACGGCCTGCTTCGTCTCCGGCACGACGATATCGCTGACCGCGATCGTCATGCCCGAGATGGTCGCATAGGTGAAGCCCATGCGCTTGATTTCGTCGACCACGTCGGCTGTGACGGCCGACCCCATCAGCTCGTAGCAGATCCCCACGAAGTCATTGAGCCGTTTCTTGTCCATGACGTCGTCGACGAATTGCAGCGGCCGGGGCAGTGCCATGTTGAACAGCACGCGGCCCACGGTGGTTTCGAGCATCCCCGTCTGGGGCATCTTGTCCGGGCGCACGTGCTGCGCCAGCAGGCTTGCGCGTAGATCTTCGAGCGCCCGAGCGCCGATCGCCATCTCCTCCAGGAGCACGGCGCGGTTGTTGATCAGGGTGCGGACGATGTCGCCCGCAGTGCGCATGTTGCGCTGGGTGAGTTGTTCGGCCAGTTCCGCATCGAGAGCCAGGTCCTCGATCGGCACCTCGTCGGCCCAGTCGACAAACCTCACTTTGATCGGCGCCCGCAGGCCGACGACGCCCAGCTCGTATGCCAGGCGCAGCTCGTCCGGGCTGCCGAACGCCTTGCCAGCGCCCTTCGCGTTCACGTCCTCGACGGTGAGGTAGTAACACCCCAACACCATGTCCTTCGAGGGACCCACGATCGGTTCACCCGAGGCCGGCTTGAGGAGGTTGACGGTGCTCAACATGAGCTCGCGCGCTTCCTTCACCGCTTCGGTGGAGAGCGGGACATGCACGGCCATCTGGTCGCCGTCGAAGTCCGCGTTGAACGCCGCACACACGAGCGGATGAATCTGGATCGCGCTGCCGTCGATCAGGACCACTTCGAAGGCCTGGATGCCGAGACGGTGCAGCGTGGGCGCCCGGTTCAACAACACCGGCCGCTCCCGCGTCACCTCTTCCAGCACATCCCACACCTCGGGGCTCTCCCGATCCACGAGCCGTTTCGCGCTCTTGATGTTATGTGCGAAGTTGTAGTCCACCAACCGGCGCATGACGAACGGCTTGAACAGCTCCAGGGCCATCTTCTTCGGCAGGCCACACTGGTCCAGCTTGAGCTCCGGGCCGATCACGATCACCGAACGTCCCGAGTAGTCGACGCGCTTGCCCAGCAGGTTGCGGCGGAACCGGCCCTGCTTGCCCTTCAACAGGTCGGAAAGGCTCTTGAGCTTGCGCTTGCCGCTGCGGCTGACCGCACGGCCGCGGCGGCCGTTGTCGATCAGGCTGTCCACGGCCTCCTGCAGCATGCGCTTCTCGTTGCGCACGATGACGTCCGGCGCGCCCAGCTCGAGCAGCCGCTTGAGGCGGTTGTTGCGGTTGATGACGCGGCGGTAGAGGTCGTTCAGATCCGACGTTGCGAAGCGGCCGCCATCCAGCTGCACCATGGGGCGCAGCTCGGGCGGCAGGACGGGCAGCATCGTCAGGATCATCCACTCGGGCCGGTTGCCGCTCTTGCGGAACGACTCAGCCACCCGCAGCCGCTTGGCGGCCTTCTTCTTGCGCTGCTTCGACTGGGTCGTCTGGATCTCGTGGCGCAGTTCCTTGACCATGCCGTCGAGATCGATCTTCGAAACCAGCTCGCGGATGGCCTCGGCGCCCATGCCGCCCCGGAAGACGTTGCCCCACCGGTCCTGCAGATCGCGGAACTGGCTCTCTGTCAGGAGCTCGCGCTCGCGCAGGTTCTTCAGCTCCTCGAGCGAGTCATTCAGCTGGGAACGCAGCTGAGATTTCTGCGTCTCGACAGCCTGGCGCTGCTGGTCGATCGACTGCTCCACCTCGGAGCGCAGAAGGTCGCGCTGGGCGAGGGTCAACGTCTTCACGTTATCCCGTTCGCCGTTGATCGCGTCTTCGATGTCGCTCAGCCGGCGCTGGATCAGGTCATTGAGCGCATTGAGATGCTCGCGCGTGACCGCTGCGCCCTTCGCCACCAGCGGCTGGTCCTCGGGCAGCCATGAGAGCGCGAAGCCCTCGGGCGCAGGCTTGCCCTGCACCTTCTCCATCGACTCCTGCAGGCGCTTGCCCAGCTCGATGACCTCTCCCGTTTCCGTGGCCAGGCGTTCCGCCAGGCGCGTGAGCTGGGTTTCCTCTTCGCGGTCCAGATTCGCCAGCTTGGCCTGGCGCTCCGCGTCCAGCTGATCGATCCTCGCCTGGACTTCACCCTCGAGCCGGGCCGCACGGAGGTTCAGATCGCGCTCCGACTTGGAGATCGTGCGGTTGCGCGCCTCTTCATCGACGTTCGTGATCACGTACTGCGCAAAGTAGAGGATGCGCTCCAGGTTGCGCGGGCTGATGTTCAGCAGCAGCCCGAGCCGGCTGGGCACGCCCTTGACGTACCAGATATGGCTGACCGGGCTGGCCAGCTTGATGTGTCCCATCCGCTCGCGACGCACACGGCTATGAGCAACCTCTACGCCACACTTGTCGCAGATGATGCCCTTGTAACGCGTGCGCTTGTACTTGCCGCACGCACACTCCCAATCCTTCTGGGGGCCGAAGATGCGTTCGCAGAATAAGCCATCGCGCTCGGGCCGCAGCGTCCGGTAATTGATCGTCTCCGGCTTGGTAACCTCACCATGAGACCATTCGAGGATCTGCTCGGGCGAAGCCAGCGAGATACGGATGGCATCAAATTCGTTAACTTCCACGGGTTACCCCTTTCCTCAATCCATCCCCTTGGTCATGGGGCCCGGCAGGCTCAGGCTGAAGCCGAGATTGGGCAACTTCTCCTCGGCATCCTCGCGGCCAAACTGAATGACTTCTTCTTTCGCATCGACGACTTCGACCGCCAGGCCGAGCGACTGCAGTTCCTTCACCAGGACGCGGAAGCTCTCCGGGACGCCCGGTGACTCGATGCTTTCGCCCTTCACGATCGCCTCGTACGTCTTCACGCGACCCGTGACGTCGTCCGACTTGACCGTCAGCATCTCCTGCAGGCTGTGCGCAGCGCCGTAGGCCTCCAACGCCCAGACTTCCATCTCACCGAAGCGCTGGCCTCCGAACTGCGCCTTGCCGCCGAGCGGCTGCTGCGTCACCAGGCTGTACGGGCCGGTGGAGCGGGCGTGAACCTTGTCCTCGACCAGGTGATGGAGCTTCATCATGTGGATGATGCCCACCGTCACCGGGGAGTCGAACTTGTCGCCGGACTTGCCGTTGTAGAGCACCGTCTTGCCCCATGTGGGCAGCGGTTGGCCCGATTCGCGGCTCACCTGCAGCGCCTCTGCGACGATTTCCTCGGCCGCCAGGGCCGAGATGCGGTCCATCGCCGCGTACATCGCGGCGCGTTCCTCGTCCGATTCGGGGACCTCGACGAACTCCCCGCCTTCCGGCTCGGTCTCCTGCCGTGCCAGGTCGGTGACGCGCATCTTCTCGCGCACCACCCACTTCAGCCACTCGCGGAGGCAGACCACGATCGCCAGTTCATCGGCTTCATCGCGGACGGGCAGCGGCCGGTTGTCGTCTGCAAAGGACATCAACTGATCGGGGTCGTACCCCTGGGGCTCCTCGCGCAGCCACTCGCGCAGCATGGCGCGCCGCGCGTAGCCGTAGTCGCGATAGGTCCGCTCGGGGTCGTAGCCGCGCTCGCTCAACCACTCCGCAAGATACAGGCTGCGCACCTCGTCGTCGTCCTGCAGCTCGCTCTCGTCATAGCCGAGGCTGACGGCCCATTCCCACGCGCGCTTCGACGCCTTTTCCCAGGCCCGATCGGCCAGCCACGCACGTGCAAGCTCGGCCTCGATCTCCCGCTCCGTGGCGCCGTCGAAGACCGGCGTCTCCGCACGAAAGCCCAGGCGGTCCGCAGCCCAGCCCAGATGCGTCTCGAGCACCTGGCCGATGTTCATGCGGGCCGGAACGCCCAAGGGGTTCAGGATGATGTCGACCGGGGTGCCGTCCGGCAGGAATGGCATATCTTCGACGGGTACGATCCGCGAGATCACGCCCTTGTTGCCGTGGCGGCCGGCCATCTTGTCGCCTTCCATGATCTTGCGGCGCTGTGCGACGCTGACGCGCACCATCTTCTCGACGCCCGCGGGCAGATCACGATGCGAGTCCCGGCTGAACTCCTTGATGTCCACGACCTTGCCGTACTCACCGTGCGGCAGGCGCAGGCTCGAGTCCTTCACCTCGCGCGCCTTCTCGCCGAAGATCGCACGCAGCAGCTTCTCCTCCGGGCTCAACTCAGTCTCGCCCTTCGGCGTGATCTTGCCGACCAGGATGTCGCCCGGCGCAACCACTGCCCCGATGCGCACGATGCCGTACTCATCGAGATCTTTCAGCGCGTCTTCACCGACGTTGGGGATGTCCCGGGTGATCTCCTCGGGCCCCAGCTTCGTGTCGCGCGCCTCTACCTCGTGCTTCTCGATGTGGATCGAGGTGAACTTGTCCTCCTGCACCATGCGCTCGCTGATCAGGATGGCGTCTTCGTAGTTGCCGCCCTCCCAGCTCAGGAACGCAACCAGCACGTTCTGGCCCAGGGCCATCTCGCCCAGGTCGGTCGAAGAAGAATCGGCCAGCACCTGGCCGCGCTCGACGCGATCGCCCTTCTGAACGACCGCGCGCTGATCGATGCAGGTGCTCTGGTTCGAGCGCTGGTACTTGCGCAGGCGATACTGGCGCCGCGCACCGTCGTCTTCGAGGACGATCACCTCGTCGCTGGAGGCCTTGACCACTTCGCCCGCGCCCGTGGCCACCGCCACCTGGCCGGAATCGACGGCCGCCTGGCGTTCGATGCCGGTGCCGATGATAGGCGCCTCGGGCCTGAGGAGCGGGACCGCCTGGCGCTGCATGTTGGAGCCCATCAGCGCACGGTTCGCGTCGTCGTGCTCCAGGAACGGAATCAGCGCTGCCGACACCGAGACGATCTGCTTCGGCGACACGTCCATGTACTCGATGCGATCCGGCACCTCGAAGAGGAACTGCTGCTGCCGGCGCACCGAGACGCGCGATTCGGTGAAGTGCCGCTCGGCATCGGTCGGTGCGTTCGCCTGCGCGATTGCGTAGCGATCTTCCTCGTCGGCCGAGAGGTACGCGATGTCGTCCGTGATCTCGGGTACGACGCGCACTTCCGGATAGACGTCGCCCAGGGAGGCGATCTTCTCCGCCAGCTCCTGGTCGATCGGCGTCCCGCTCGCAACCAGGATGGTGCCATCGGGCAGTGCGATGCGTTCGCGCAAGATCTTGCCCACCAGGGCGTCGACGCGGTTCGAGACGCGATTGACGACCTTGCGGTAGGGGGTCTCGATGAACCCGAACTCGTTGATGCGGCCGTAGGTCGCCAGCGAGCCGATGAGGCCGATGTTCGGGCCTTCAGGCGTCTCGATGGGACAGATCCGGCCATAATGGCTGTTGTGCACGTCGCGGACATCGAAGCCCGCGCGCTCGCGGCGCAGGCCACCGGGGCCCAGCGCGCTCAGGCGGCGCTTGTGCGTCAGCTCTGCGAGCGGATTCGTCTGGTCCATGAACTGGCTCAGCTGCGAACCGCCGAAGAACTCGCGGATGGCGGCCACCACCGGCCGGATGTTGATCAGCGACAGGGGCGTCGTCTGTTCGGTGTCCCGGATCGACATGCGCTCGCGCACGACGCGCTCCATCCGGAGCAGGCCGACGCGCAGCTGGTTCTGGATCAGCTCGCCGACCGTCTTCACGCGGCGGTTGCCCAGATGGTCGATGTCGTCCTCGCCCTCGATCCCGTTGTTGATCTGGATCATGCGCCGCAGCACCGCCACCAGGTCATCGTTCGTGAGCGTGCGATGGCTCAGGGGCACATCCAGGTCCAGCCGGCGATTCAGCTTGTAGCGGCCCACCTTGCCCAGGTCGTAGCGCCGCGGCGCGAAGACCAGGTTCTGCATGAAGCTCTTGGCATTGTCCAGGGTCGGCGGATCGCCCGGGCGCAACTTCTTGTAGAACTCCAACAGCGCGCCGTCGACGCCCTTCGCCGCATCGGAGAGATTGGGCGTCCGGGTCGGGTCGCGCTCCAGGGTCGTCGCGATGTAGGCATGCTCGGTGTTATTGTCGACCTCGGAGAAGAGCTCGAGGATCTGATCGTCGGCCCCGTAACCAATCGCGCGCAGGAACACCGTGACCGGCAGCTTCCGCTTCCGATCCACCTTCACCGACATGATATCGCGCTTGGAGGTCTCGAATTCGAGCCACGCGCCGCGATTCGGAATCAGCTTCGCAAAGCACAGCCGCCGGTCCGTGACGCGATCTTCCTCAATCGTGAAGTACACGCCGGGCGAGCGGATCAACTGGCTGACGACGACGCGCTCGGCGCCGTTAATAATGAAGGTGCCGTTGTCCGTCATCAGGGGGAAGTCGCCCATGAAGACGTTCTGGGCCGTTACTTCGCCAGTTTCACGATTGACCAATCGAACCCGAACCCAGAGCGGCGCGGCAAAGGTCATGTCGCGGTCACGACATTCCGGCTCGGTATACTTGGGCTCGCCGAACCAGAATCCGTCCGGTCCGGGCGTCGATCCAAAATGCAGCTCCAGGTTCTTGTTGAAGCTGACGATCGGCGAGATTTCCTCGAACAGTTCCTGAAGACCCTCCCCCTGGAACCAGCGGAAGGAGTCCAATTGCACCTCGATCAGGCGCGGCAACTCGTACACGTCGTGGATGCGCGCGTAGGACTTGCGCAGGGCAGGAAGGCCACCACTTCGGAGATGCGTCATGCAGCGATCACTCCTTAGTTGAGAAAAACAAAACCCCAAGTCCCCATCCGACTTGGTACATCTCGGTCACTGAGAGTGAGGGGGTTGGTTTGAGTTTTGATTATGTCATTCATAGGCACACGGACAGCAATCGCTAACACTATCACAAGGCTGTCAGGGTGTCAAGTAAGGTGGCTGCCAATCTCGCGCGCCGTCCGTGTTCGCTTGACCCCGTCGCGGCGGTGCGCTACAATCGTTGGCGACCGATCACCACACCATCCGTGAGGCGCCGATGCCCGCTCCAGCCGAGATCGTCCAGCTCGTCGAGCTGTTCCAGCGCAACTACGACCAGTACCGCTCCCCCGCATTTACCGAGGCAGCCGTCCGTCACCAGTTCATCGACCCCTTCTTCGCCGCGCTCGGCTGGGACGTGAATAACACCCAGGGCTTCGCGGAGCAGTACAAAGAGGTCGTACACGAGGACAAGGTGAAGATGGGCGGCGCGACCAAGGCGCCGGACTACTCGTTCCGCATCGGCAAGGAGCGCAAGTTCTTTGTCGAGGCGAAGAAGCCCGCGGTCGACATCCAGACCGAGATCGACCCTGCGTACCAGCTGCGCCGCTACGCGTGGAGCGCGAAGCTGCCCCTCTCCATCCTCACCGACTTCGAGCAGCTTTCCGTCTACGACTGCCGCGCCAAGCCGGCCGCGACCGACAAGGCCTCCGCGGGGCGCATCCTCCTGCTCGACTTCCGGGACTATGGCGAGCGGTGGGACGAGATCGCGGGCGTGTTCGGCAAGGCCGCGGTGTGGCAGGGCGCGCTGGACAAGTTCGCGGAGGCGAAGGCGGGCAAGCGCGGGACCGCGCCGGTGGACGACGAATTCCTGGCCGAGATCGAGCGCTGGCGCGAGCTGCTGGCGCGCAACCTGGCGTTGCGCAACCCCGGGCTGCGCGGCCGGGACCTCAATTGGGCCGTCCAACAGACCATCGACCGCATCGTCTTCCTGCGCATCTGCGAGGCGCGCGACCTGGAGACGTTCGAGCAGCTGCGCAGTCTCCTCAACGGCGGGCAGGTGTACGAGCGGCTGCAGGAGCTCTTCCGCCGCGCCGACATGCGCTACAACTCCGGCCTGTTCCACTTCGAGCACGAGAAGGACCGCGCGGAAGCGCCCGACACCCTCACCCCGGGCCTGATCATCGACGACAAGGTGCTCAAGGACATCATCGGCCACCTCTACTATCCGCAGAGCCCCTACGAGTTCTCCGTCCTCCCCGCCGACATCCTGGGCCACGTCTACGAGCGCTTCCTGGGCAAGGTCATCCGCCTCACTCCCGGCCGGCAGGTCAGGATCGAGGAAAAGCCCGAGGTGCGCAAGGCAGGCGGCGTCTTCTACACGCCCACCTACATCGTCGACTACATCGTGCACCAGACCGTCGGCCCGCTGCTGGAGGGCAAGACGCCCAGCCAGGTGGGCGGGGCAGCCTCGGGAGCGCGCGGTGCAGGGGCGCAGCATGCTGCGCCCGGGGCTGGCGCGGCAATCAAGCGTCCTGAGCGGAGCGCAGCGCAGTCGAAGGACGCGCCGTCGCCCCTACGGATCTTGGATCCCGCGTGCGGGTCCGGGTCATTCCTGCTCGGCGCGTACCAGTTTCTCCTCGACTGGTACCTGCAGGAGTACCTGAAGGAGCCCGACCGCTGGTTGAAGGGCAAGCAGCCCCCGCTCGAACGCATGACCGGGGCGACGGCCGGCGGCGGCTATCGTCTCGCCATCGAGGAGCGCAAGCGCATCCTGATGAACCACATCTACGGCGTAGACATCGACCCGCAGGCCGTGGAGGTGACCAAGCTCTCCCTGCTGCTGAAGGTGCTCGAGGGCGAGGGGGTGGCCGGCCAGATGTCGCTGTTCCCCGAGCGCGTCCTGCCCGACCTGGGGCGCAACATCAAGTGCGGCAACTCGCTCATAGGGCCTGAGTTCTACGAGGGCAAGCTCGACCTGCCCGACGAGGAGACCGCGCGGCGCGTCAATGCGTTCGACTGGCGCGCGGAGTTCCCCGACGCGATGGCGTCCGGCGACGGCGGGTTCGACGGCGGCGGTTTCGACGCCGTGATCGGCAATCCGCCGTACATCCGCATCCAGGCGCTGCAAGAGTGGGCGCCGTTGGAGGTGGCGCACTACAAGACCGCGTACCGCGCGGCCAGCAAGGGCAACTACGACATCTACGTCGTGTTCGTTGAGAAAGGGCTGGCGCTGCTCAACGAGCGCGGGCGGCTCGGCTACATCCTGCCCCACAAGTTCTTCAACGCGCAGTACGGCGAGCCGCTGCGCAGGCTGCTGTCGGACGGCCGTCATCTCAGCAAGATCGTGCACTTCGGCGACCAGCAAGTGTTCGCGGGCGCAACGACCTACACCTGCCTGCTCTTCCTGGAGCAGGGCGGGCGCAGCGAGTTCCAGTTCGTGCGCGCCCACGACCTCGCGGGATGGCGCGCGGGTGAGGCGCAGGTGGAAGGGACGATTCCCGCCGCGAGCACAGGCCCTGCTGAGTGGAACTTCGTAATCGGTGCCAGCCGGGACATCTTTGATAGCCTTAGGAGTA
>CAZMIS010000052.1:0-14868 GCA_964566325.1 uncultured Anaerolineales bacterium | reverse complement strand
TCTCCTGGCGCGCCTGAGCCCCGTGCTGGGCGGCACGGACGCCTGGTACGTCCTGCTCACCGGGGTGGGGCTGATCACGATGCTGCTGGGCGCGGTGATGGCGCTGGCGCAGACCGACTTCAAGCGCATCCTGGCCTATTCGACCGTCAGCACGCTCGGTTCTCTCATCTTGCTGCTGGGAATCGGCACGCCCCTCGCAAGCCAGGCCGCGATGCTGTTCCTGTTGGTTCACGCGCTCTACAAGGGCGCGTTGTTCCTCGTGGCCGGCGCCGTGGATCACGGAACCGGCACGCGGGATGTCACGCGGTTGGGCGGCCTGGCGAAGGCGATGCCGGTGACGGCCGTGGCCGCGGCCCTGGCCGCGCTCTCGATGGCCGGGCTGCCGCCCCTGCTGGGCTTCGTCAACAAGGAGCTGTTCTACGAGGCCAACCTGCACGCGCCCCGCGCCGCAGGCTGGCTGACCGGGGCGGGCGTGGCGACCAATGCGCTGCTGGTCGCGGTGGCAGGGATCGTCGGCCTGCGTCCGTTCGCAGGCCGGCTGGCGCGGACCGGCCACGAGCCGCACGAGGCGCCGGCCGCCATGTGGCTGGGCCCCGTCGTCCTGGCAGGGTTGGGCCTGCTGGGGGGATTGTTGCCGCAGACCCTGCCCAGCACCCTGGTTTCGGCCGCGGCCGGCGCGGTGCAGGCCGAGCCGGTCGTGTCGAAGCTCAAGTTATGGCACGGCCTCACCCCGGTCCTGGGCCTCAGCGTCCTGACGATCGTCCTCGGCGCCGGGCTCTACCTCGGCAGCAGTGCGCTCGGCCGGCTCGTGCAGCGCAGTGCGCCCCGAGTGGCCGCCTTCCTGGCGGCACTGGGCCATTGGGGGCCGGAGCGCGGCTACCACGCCCTGGGGCGCGGCATCAACAGGATCGCAGAGATGCTGACGCGGCTGTTCCAGAGCGGCTATCTGAGTCACTACCTGATCACCATCGTGGCGACTGCGGTCGGGCTGGCCGGCTATACGATGGTCAGCCATGGCGGGCCCGCCATCTCCCTGGAAGGGCTCATGGACATCCGGCTCTACGAGATCTTCCTGGGTCTCTGGATCGGCGCTGCCGCGGCGATGGCAGTTCTGGCTTCCTCCCGGCTGGCTGCAGTCGCCGCGTTGGGCGCGGTGGGGTATGGCGTGGCCCTGATCTTCGCGTTGTTCAGCGCACCCGATCTCGCCATGACCCAGTTCGCCGTCGAAACCCTCACCGTCTTCGTGATGGTGCTCGTGCTGTATCGCCTGCCGCGCTTCACCAGCCTGTCGAGCCGGGCGGTGCGCATCCGCGACGTCGCGGTGGCGTCGGCCGCCGGCGTGCTCATGACGCTCCTGGTGCTGGTGGCCAACTCGACGCCGCTGGACTCCCGGCTGGCGTCCTTCTTCACCGAGAACAGCCTGGCGCTCGGCAAGGGCCGCAACATCGTCAACGTCATCCTGGTGGACTTCCGCGGCTTCGACACCATGGGTGAGATCACGGTGCTGGCGGTCGCGGCAATCGGTGTCGCGACGCTGCTCAGGCTGCGGGCGGACAAATAGGGAAATGATGACATGAGCTCACTCATACTGTCGACGGCCATACGCTTTCTGTTGCCGCTGCTGATGCTCTTTTCGGTGTTTACGATGCTGCGCGGCCACAACGAACCGGGGGGCGGTTTCGTCGGCGGTCTCGTGGCGGCCGCGGCCTTCGCCCTGTACGCGCTGGCGTTCGGCGTGCCAAGGGCGCGGCGGGCCCTGGGGATCGATCCGCGCAGCCTGATCGGCATCGGCCTGCTGATTGCCGTGGGCAGCGGCCTGGTGAGCATGTTCATGGGGCAGCCGTTTCTGACCGCCCTGTGGGGCGACCGCGCCGTGCCCCTGCTGGGCAAGCCGGGCACCCCCGTGTTCTTCGATATCGGCGTTTATGTGACGGTCATCGGGGTGGCGCTGACCATGATTTTCGCGCTGGCGGAGGAATAGCATGGAGATGCTGCTGGCCATTCTCATCGGCGGGTTGTTCGCGGCCGCAATCTACATGATCCTGCGCCGCAGCCTGGTCAAGGTGATCATCGGGCTGTCTCTGCTGGGCCACGCGGGCAACCTGCTCATCTTCACGCTGGGGCGCCTGGTGCGCGGCCGGCCCGCGCTGATCCCTGCCGGCAGCGAGGTTCCTGCCGCAGCCGTCGCCGACCCGGTGCCGCAGTCATTGATCCTGACCGCCATCGTCATCGGGTTTGGCGTCCAGGCCTTTGCGACCGTGCTGATCAAGCGCGCCTACCGCGTCGTGGGCACCGATGACATGAACGAGATGAACACATCCGACATGCCGTGCCCCAACGCGTGAGGAAGACGGAGCCAGCCAGATCATGGGTCGATTTCTGATACTGCCAATCATCATCCCGTTGCTGACCGCCATCGCGACCATCCTGGTGCGGCGCTCACGCACGACGCTGCGCTGGCTCAACCTGTTCGGCGCGCTCGGCCTGCTGGGATCAGCACTCTTCCTGCTGGTTTTCACCGACCGCAACGGCATCCAGGTCGTACAAGTCGGCAACTGGCCCGCGCCCTTCGGCATCAGCCTGGTCGTGGATCTGTTCAGCGCCATCATGCTCGTGATGGCGGGCCTGATCGGCCTGGCAGTGGCGGTCTACTCGCTGGCGGCGATGGACGTGGCGCGCGAGACGCACGGCTACTACACGCTGCTCCAGATCCTGCTGATGGGCGTGTGCGGCGCTTTCATGACCGGCGACCTCTTCAATCTCTACGTCTGGTTCGAGGTGATGCTGGTTGCGTCCTTCGTGCTCCTGGCGCTGGGGGGCGAACGCGCGCAGCTCGAGGGCTCGATCAAGTACGTGACCATCAACCTGATCTCGTCGGCCATCTTCCTGGCGGCCGTGGGCATCCTCTACAGCGTGACCGGGACCCTGAACATGGCGGACCTGTCGCGCCAGATCCATATCGTGGCCCAGCCCGGACTGGTGTCCACGCTGGCGATGCTGTTCCTGGTTTCCTTCGGCATCAAGGCTGCGATCTTCCCGCTCTTCTTCTGGTTGCCCGCCTCGTACCACACGCCGCCCGCACCGGTTGCGGCCATCTTCGCCGGTCTGCTGACCAAGGTGGGTGTGTACGCCCTCATCCGCACCTTCACGCTCATCTTCGTCCTGGATGTCGGCTTCACGCACACCGTGATCCTGATCCTGGCCGGGCTGACCATGGTGGTGGGGGTGCTGGGCGCGGTGGCGCAGCGGAGCATCCGGCGCATCCTGTCGTTCAACCTGGTCAGCCACATCGGCTACATGCTGATGGGGCTCGGGTTGTTCACCCCCCTGGCGCTGGCCGGCACAATCTTCTACACGATCCATCACATCATCGTCAAGACGACCCTGTTTCTCATCAGCGGCATCATCGAGCGACTGCAAGGCAGCGATGAGCTGGCGAAGTTGGGCGGGCTCTACGCCAGGCTGCCGGGATTCTCCGTGCTGTTCCTGATCGCGGCCTTCTCGCTGTCCGGCATCCCACCGCTGTCGGGCTTCTGGGCCAAGCTGGCGCTCATCCGCGCCGGCCTGGACGCGCAGCAGTACGTGATCGTGGCCGTGGCGCTGGGAGCCAGCCTGCTCACGCTTTACACGATGACCCGGATCTGGGATGAAGCCTTCTGGAAGACCGCGCCGGAGACCACGGTGATGGGCGTTCCGGCGTCCCGCCGCCGCGGGCTGCGCTACGCGGCGTGGTTGGGTCCGGTCGTCGTGCTGGCGCTGCTGACGGTCATCATCGGGCTGGCCGCCGAGCCGATCCTGGCGCTCAGCCTGCGCGCCGCGGATCAGCTGGCGAATCCGGCGCGCTATGTTCAGGCCGTGCTGGGAGGTTAGTCGAAGTGCTACTGCTGAATCTACTGCTTGCCCTGACGTGGGTGGCGCTGACGGGACAGTTCACACCGCTGAACTTCGCCGTCGGATTCCTGCTGAGCTACCTGCTCCTGTGGCTTGCCCAGGAAGATGCCTCGCGTTCGAGCTACTTCCGCAAGGCGCGCCAGGTGATTGGCTTCGTCTTCTTCGTCCTCCGCGAGCTCGTCGCGGCCAACCTGCAGGTCGCATCGGACGTGCTCGCCGTTCGCAAGAAGATGCAGCCGGGCGTGGTCGCCATCCCGTTGGACGCGCGCACCGAGGTCGAGATCACGGTGCTGTCAAACCTGATCACGATGACGCCGGGCTCCCTGAGCCTGGACGTCTCTGCTGACCGCCGCGTGCTCTACCTGCACACCATGTACGGGGGGGACGATCCCGACCGGCTTCGGGAGGAGATCAAGACGAAGTTCGAGCGCCGGGTCCTGGAGGTGCTGCGATGACGCTGCAGAACCTGGCGCTCTTCGTGGCGCTCCCGCTCCTGGTGCTGGCCGTCCTGCTGGCCGTTGTCCGGCTCGTGCGCGGGCCGAGCGTGCCCGACAGGGTCGTGGCACTGGACCTGATCGCCACGCTGGTGATGGGCATCATGGGGATCTATGCCATCGCGACCGATGAGGCGGTCCTGCTGGACCTGGTGGTCGTCCTTGCGCTGCTCTCCTTCATGGGAACCGTGGCCTTCGCCCGCTACGTGGAGAGAGGAGCCTGAGCATGCGCGAGATCCTCAGCGGAGCACTGCTGCTCGTCGGGACCACGTTCATGTTCCTGGCGGCAGTCGGCCTCGTGCGGCAGCCCGATATCTACCTGCGGATGTCAGCCACGTCGAAGGCGACCTCGTTGGGCGTCGGCTCGGTGCTGCTGGCCGCGGCTATCTACTTCGGAGACTTCGCGATTACCGCGCGGGCCATGGCAGCCATCGTCTTCATCATGATCTGCACGCCGGTGGCTGCGCACATGATCGGACGCGCCGCGTACTTCACCGGCACGCCGCTCTGGGAGGGCACGCTGATCGACGAGCTGCGCGGGCAATACGATCCCCGCACGCACGAGCTGGAGTCCGTGTCCTTCCCGGAGCTGGATCTCCATCTGCCCGATGTCGAAGTGCGCAAGTTCAAGCTGCCGGCCGGCTCTGACCTGGAGGGGCTGACGCTGGCGGAGACCGATCTGAGGCGCAAGTACGACGTCACGCTGCTGGCGATCCGGCGCGGTGCGGAGGTGATCTCCAATCCCGGCGGCGACATCGCCATCCTGGCCGGCGACGAGCTCGTGATCATGGGGCATCCTGACCGGCTGAACGTCGTGAGGGCGCGCATCCGCCGCCTCAGAGAAGCAGCAGCGCCGGCCAACCCGGACGGATAGGACCCTGGTCCCGATGAGTAAAATCGATTACGGCGCCGGCCGCGCCCGGTGGGCAGTGGCAGCGGTCATCGATCGCAGGAGTTGCCATGGATGAACTGCCTCTGCTGGTCAATATCGCGATGGCGCTGGCCGTCGCCTTCCTGGGCGGGGTGCTTGCGCGGCGCGTAGGGCTGCCCACCATCGTCGGCTATCTTCTCGCCGGCATCGTCATCGGCCCCTTCACCCCCGGCTTCGTCGGCGACACCCACACCATCAGGCAGCTGGCCGAGCTGGGCGTCATCTTCCTGATGTTCGGCGTCGGCCTCCACTTCTCCTTCCGTGACCTCTGGCGCGTGCGCGACATCGCGATCCCCGGTGCGATCGGGCAGATGCTGCTGGTGACGATCCTCGGCGTTGCCTACGGCCAGCTCAGGGGCTGGTCGCTCTCCGCAGGCGTCGTGGTGGGCCTGGCCATCTCCGTCGCCAGCACGGTCGTCCTGCTGCGCAGCCTGATGGACAACTCGCTCCTCAATTCGACGGCTGGGCAGGCCGCAGTGGGCTGGCTGGTCATGGAGGACATCCTGACCGTCGGCATCCTCGTCCTGATGCCCGCGCTCGCCCCCGCGGAAGACGGCTTCAGCCTGCTTCGGCTCGGCGTGATCCTGCTCAAGGCCGTCGCGTTTGTCGCCCTGGTCGCATTCGTCGGCCGGTGGCTGATCCCCCGGCTGCTCCTGCGCATTGCACACACCCGCTCGCACGAGCTGTTCGTCCTCTCGATCCTGGCCATTGCCCTCGGCACGGCCATCGGGGCCGCGGAGCTGTTCGGCGCATCGCTGGCCCTGGGCGCGTTCGTCGCGGGTGCGGTCATCAGCGAATCGCCGCTCAGCC
Organism: uncultured Anaerolineales bacterium; assembly: GCA_964566325.1. Taxonomy (GTDB): domain Bacteria; phylum Chloroflexota; class Anaerolineae; order CG2-30-64-16; family CG2-30-64-16; genus JALOOB01. The sequence continues at coordinate 8,742 of CAZMIS010000052.1, read as the reverse complement.
ACCAGGTCGGCGCGGATGTCCTGCCATTTCGGGAAGCCTTCTCCGTGCTCTTCTTCGTCTCGGTCGGCATGCTGGTCGACCCGGTCTTCCTGCTGGAGAATGTCGGCCCCGTGCTGGCCGTTGCGGCCCTGATCATGATCGCCAAGCCCTTGGTCGTGCTGCTGCTGGGGCTCTTCTTCTCACACTCTGCCTTCACGATGCTGGTAATCGCCGCAGGCAGAAGCCAGATCGGCGAGTTCTCGTTCATCCTGGGGCAGGCCGGGCTGTCCATGGGCCTGCTGGAGACCGACCAATACTCGCTGATCCTGGCCGGTGCGCTGGTGTCGATCACCCTGAACCCCCTGATGTTCCGCCTGATTCCTCCGGTGACCCGCCTGCTGCAGCGCTTCCCCCGCCTGTGGCGCCTGCTCGACCGGCACGGGCCGCGCCCGGCGCTGCCCGAAGAGGGCCTGGCCGGGCACGTGGTCATCGTGGGATACGGCCGTGTGGGCGAGCAGGTCGTGGGCGTGGCGCAGTCGCTGGGGATCCCACACCTCGTCATCGAGTCGGACGTCGAGCGCGTGGACCGGCTGAACAAGATGGGAACTGCCACGCTCTACGGGGATGCGGCCAATTCGGAGGTGCTGACCCATGCCGGGCTCTCGCGGGCGCGCGCACTGGTCTCGACCGTGCCCGAAGATGCGACGGGCGAGATGATCGTCGCCGCCACCCGGGACCTGGCGCCCCATCTGCCGATCATTGTCCGGACATCCACCGAAGCCGGCGTCCGGACGCTGGCGGACCTGGGCGCCCAGGTGGTGATCGAGCCCGAGCTCGAGGGCGGCCTGGAGATGGTGCGGCACACGCTGCTGCAGCTGGGCTTTCCCCTGCGTGAGGTCTTCGAGTACACCGACGCGGTGCGCCACGATCACTATGACATTGCCGTCAACTCCGATGAAGAGCTCCGGCTGCTGCACAGCCTGCTGGACGCGGCGAACAACATCGAGATCAACTGGCTTCGGCTCGGCGAGGGCAGTCCGCTGGTCGAACGAAGCCTGGCACAGGCCAATATCAGGGCACTGACCGGCGCCTCAGTGGTGGCCGTGATACGGGACAAGCAGTTGTTGGCCAACCCCAAATCCTCTATGGTCTTCCACGTGGGCGACCGCATCGGCGTCGTGGGCGATCCGCAGCAACTTGCCGCCGCAGCCGCGATGATCATCCCGGTACGCACACCCATCAGCACGGGCAGATGACAGGCCGCGCGGACCCTTGCGCGAACCGGCCCGCCGCGGTAGAATCAGCCAGCTTCCGGAGATGGGTCCATGGGCATCGAGACAACTTCACTACCCGGCGTACTGATCTTCACCCCGCGCGTGTTCAAAGACGCGCGCGGCTTCTTCTTCGAGAGCTACAATCAGAACGTGTGGCGAGGCGCCGGGATCGAGACGGTGTTCGTGCAGGACAACCATTCGAAGTCCGCGCGTGACACGGTGCGTGGATTGCACTTCCAGCTCCCACCGGCCGCGCAGGTCAAGCTCGTGCGCGTCGCTCGCGGCGCAGTGTGGGACGTGGCGGTGGACATCCGCTGCGGTTCGCCCACCTTCGGCCAGTGGATCGGCGTGGAGCTCAGCGAGGACAACTTCCGGCAACTGTACATCCCGGAGGGTTTCGCGCACGGCTTCTGCGTGCTGAGCGACGAGGCCGAGGTGCTGTACAAGACGAGCTACGTCTACAGCCCTGCGCACGAGCGGGGCATTGCGTGGGACGATCCGGGGATCGGGATCCCGTGGCCGGCTGCCGTGCCGCTGTTGTCGGACCGTGACCGCGCCGCGCCGTCGCTGCAGGAGTATCTCGGAAAGACGCCGTTCGTCTACACACCCTGATCCGAGCTGCAGGCAGGAACCGGCTGCTGCAAACGCCGATCTCCGACACCTGCCGGCAACTATCTCGGGTGTTCGCTGTCAGCCAGTACCGATCACCCTGACGAAAATGAGACCATCGAGCTTCAATTCCCCCAAAGGAGCACAACGATGTCTGAGCCCAGCCGAATGCCACGTTACACCGTCAGCAATGACGGCATCGGACCTTACGCGATCTTCTACTGCGACAAGTGCGAGCGCGAATATCGCAGCCAACCTGATGTCGGCGGCGCCATCGCCAAAGACCTGGGCCGGCAAGCAGCCAGCGATGTGCTGCGCCGCGTCCCGTTGTTCGGGCGCATCGCAGCAAACAATCTCCTGGGCGAGGATTCTCGCTACTCCACCGCCCTCACACCGGCCCAGGTCGACAAAGCATGGGACCAGGTCAGCAAGTATTTCCGCGAGTGCCCGACGTGCCACCAGATCACCTGTCTCTCCGACTTCGATGAACAATCAGGATACTGCAAGGAAGACAGCCCGCGCGCCAGCGAGATCGCCGAAGCGCAGGCCGAGCAGGCCGCCAGCGTGGTGAAAGGGATCGCCAGCGTCTTCGGCCTGGGGGACGCCGTCAAGCAAGTCACCGAGGCGGCCAAGCAGGCTGCCAAGGACACGGCGCGTTGTCCCAAGGACGGCACATTGGCCGCCGCGGGCACCCGGTTCTGCCCGAATTGCGGCGAGAAGATGATTCAGCCTGCCGCGGAAGAAACATGCCCCAACTGCGGCGCGGAGACGAAGGGCGCGAAGTTCTGCCCCGAGTGCGGGACCAAGCTCGAGCAGCCGCCCGCAGTGGCAGCTACGTGCCCCGACTGCGGCGCGGAGACGAAGGGGGCGAAGTTCTGCCCAGAATGCGGAAGGAAGCTGATCTGATCCTTCGGCACGGAACGATGGCTGGAGGTGCGCAGCGTCCTTGACAAAGCCCGCGGCGCCCATTATGCTGCCCGCATCCAACACCCTACGGAGCGATGCATGGCGAACCCGATCATCGAGCTGGACCCCGTCACCCACGTCACGGCAGGCGCCATCGGCAAGCCCGGCCAACGCACCTTCTTCGTGCAGGCCGAAAAGGGCCCGGAGCGCATCACGCTGGTGTGCGAGAAAGAACTGGTGCAGGCACTGGCCGACGCCATCGACGAGATGGTGCAGAACCTGGAGCAGGAGTTCGGCCTGCAACGCCACGAGGGACTCCAGTTCGACGAGGACCAGATGAAGGTGAAGGAGCCGGCCGAGCCGCTCTTTCGCGTCGGCGCGATGGGCATCGGCTACGACGCCAACCGCGACAAGATCCTCCTGGTGATGCAGGAAGCCCTAGGCGAGGAAGAGGAGCGCGACCCGCGCGAGGTGCGCATCTTTGCCACGCGCGCCCAGATGCAGGTCGTCAGCCTGTACGCGCGCGACGTGGTCGGACGGGGCCGCAACCCGGACCAGGTGACGCTGGAGGCCGAGGTGCACTTCCGCCGCAACGGCCACGGCGACTGACCGAGCCGGCCGAAACACGCCATATGGGGCCTCCTGTAAGGGAAGCCCCTTTTCTTTTGCGCAGGGGATGATAGACTCCCAGCGACGACAGAGACGCAGCACGTCCTATTAGCCACTTATGTAACATGTCCGTCGTAGTCCGTAACGCAACACCTGTACCGAAGGGACCGAACATGGCCGACCACACGCACGACGCAAAGCCCAACCGGCTGATCCACGAGACCAGCCCCTACCTCCTGCAGCACGCCTACAACCCGGTGGACTGGCACCCCTGGGGACCGGAGGCGCTGGCCCGCGCGGCCGAGGCGGACAGGCCGATCCTGCTCAGCGTGGGCTACTCCGCCTGCCACTGGTGCCACGTCATGGCGCACGAGTCGTTTGAGGACCCCGAGATCGCCGCGCTGATGAACGAGTTGTTCGTCAACGTCAAGGTGGACCGGGAGGAGCGGCCCGACATCGACGCGATCTACATGGAGGCGGTGCAGGCCATGACGGGCGGCGGCGGGTGGCCGATGACGGTCTTCCTGACCCCGGACGGCAAGCCTTTCTACGGCGGGACGTATTTTCCGCCCGTGTCGCGGCACAACATGCCCGGTTTTCCCCAGTTGTTGATGGCCATCGCGGAAGCGTGGCAAAACCGGCGCGCGGAGCTGCTCTCCGCGGGGGACCGGCTGGTCGATGCGCTCAACCGGAGTGCACTGATCCGGGCGTCGGAGACGCCGCTCGACGCCGCGCTGCCCGACCGCGCGGCCCAGCGCATGCTGCGCAGCTTCGACCGCCACGAGGGCGGCTTCGGCGGCGCGCCCAAGTTCCCGCAGCCCATGAACCTGGACTTCCTCCTGGGGCGGTATGTGCAGGGACTGCAGGGTCATCCTGAGCGGAGGGCCGAAGGCCCGCAGTCGAAGGATCCTTCGACTCCGCCACTTCGTGGCTCCGCTCAGGATGCCAGTTCAGCGCAGGACGCCCTGCTCCACGCGGTCACCTTCACCCTCACCAAGATGGCCCGGGGTGGCATCTACGACCAGCTCGGCGGCGGGTTTCACCGCTACAGCACCGACGACGAGTGGCTCGTGCCCCACTTCGAGAAGATGCTGTACGACAACGCGCAGCTCAGCCGCACCTACCTGCACGCGTGGCAGGTGACCGGCGAGCCGCTCTTCCGCCGCGTCGTGGAGGAGACGCTCGATTATGTCCTGCGCGAGCTGACGTCGCAGGAGGGTGCGTTCTACAGCACGCAGGACGCGGACAGCGAGGGGGTCGAGGGCAAGTTCTTCCTCTGGACGCCGGCCGAGGTCGCCGGGCTGCTCGGGAAAGAAGATGCCAGGCTCTTCAGCGGCTACTTCGGCGTGACGCAGCGGGGCAACTTCCGCGAGGGCGGGCCGGGCAGCAACATCCTGCACGTGCGGCGGCCGCTTGAGGAGGTTGCGGCCGACCTCGGCGTGTCCGCCGAGCGGCTGAGCGAGGCTGTCGGCCGCGGCCGCAAGGTGCTCTTCGAGGCGCGCGGGGGCCGCGTCCGCCCCGGCCTGGACGACAAGGTGCTGGCCGAGTGGAACGGGCTGATGCTGCACGCGTTCGCGGAGGCCGGCGCCGCGCTGGATCGGCCCGACTACATCGCGGCCGCGCAGCGCAACGCCGCGTTCCTGCTCGGGAAGATGACGCAGTCCGGCTACGGAGCGGCCGCAAACGGGCGCACCGGCGACCGCATGCGCCTCTTCCGCACGTACAAGGACGGCCGCGCACACCTCAACGCGTACCTGGAAGATTACGCCGCGGTCGGGCTCGGCCTGCTCGCGCTCTACCAGGTCACGTTCGAGCCGCGCTGGCTGGCCGCGGCCGTCGACCTGGCCGAGACGCTGCGCCGCGATTTCCGCGATGAGGCGAACGGCGGCTTCTTCCAGACCGGCACGGACCACGAGGCGCTCATCGCGCGGCGCAAGGACTTCGTCGACAGTGCGGTGCCCGCGGGCAACTCGCTCGCTGCGGAGCTGCTGCTGCGCCTGGCGCGGCTGCTCGACCGGCCCGAGCTGGCCGGGGAGGCGCGTGAGGTGCTCGGCCTGATGGCCGACGCGCTGGCCGAGCAGCCGCTGGCGTTCGGCCGCTTGCTGGCCGCGCTGGAGCTGGACGTGCATCCGGGGTACGAGATTGCAGTGATCGGGGATCCGTCGGATGCGGCCACGGCCGCGCTGCTCGCCGAGGTGCACCGCCGCTTCCTGCCCACGAGCGTCGTGGCCGCGGCAGCGCCGGGCGATCCGGTCGCGGCGCAGGTCCCGCTCCTCGCGGGCCGCGCGCTGCGCGACGGGCGGCCGGCTGCGTACGTGTGCCGCAACTACGCGTGCAACCTGCCCGTGACCGACCCGGCCGCGCTCGCCGCGCAGTTGGAGGGATAAGCGATCCGAATCGGGTTGGCAGGCATGGACGAATCGAGTACAATGGAAGCGAAGATAGCTAGGAGGTGTTTCGATGAACGTGGTCACCACCCTGTCAGACACCGTTGTACAACACCTGAAGGATCTGTCCTTCAGTGATGCCAGCACCATCAATGACAAACTGACATTGCTGCTCGAGGCTGAGTATCGGCGTCGATTGGCGCGTTATAGCCTTACGGACCAACAGCTTACGCAGAAGTACCAGATGACTTTTGCCGAGTTCGAACGCCAACGCATCACGGAACAGCGCGATTACAGCTGGGAGGTCGAATCGGATGCGATGGCGTGGGAGACAGCCATCGACGGCCTACAGACTGTTCAGAACCAGCTCAGTAGCCTGCGTGGATCAAGCCATGATGCTGAGCATTCCTGATCTGACGGCTGAGGCACACGATGCCCTTGATCGATTCTGGTTCATCCGGGACGTCGTCATCGCCGATCAAACGCAGGCAACTGTCACTATCCACCTGTCCATTGACGCGGATCTTTACATTCAGGTGTTTCTCAGCGAGAACAGCCAGCGGATGAGCTTCGCTCTGGTTAGCCAAGGCGGCCGGCTGTACGGCCGCGATTCTGAGCATGGAATATGGCACCGTCACCCATTTGGCCAACCAGAGCACCATGAACCAACTCCGGAAGGCATGTCCACGCGGCCTTTGACTCAGTTTCTGGCAGAAGTGGAGAAGATTCTGGTCGAGAACGACCTGCTCTGAGTTTCGCCCTCTACCGGATCAGCCCGCGCAGCACGCGCAGGTTCTCCACGTCCTCGTGCATGTCGTCGCTCTTCTCGGTCTCGAGGATCTTCGGCACCGCGGCGAGGCGCGGGTCGTTGAGGATGAAGCCGAACGCGTCCAGCCCGATCTGGCCGGTCCCGATGTGGTCGTGGCGGTCGACGCGCGAGCCGAGCGGCTTCTTGGCGTCGTTGAAATGGAAGCACCTGAGCCGGTCCAGCCCGCACAGGAGGTCGAACTCGGCCATGGTCTGCTCGTACGCCTCGGCCGAGCGCAGGTCGTAGCCCGCGGCGAACATGTGGCACGTGTCCAGGCAGAACGCGAGCCGCGCGGGCTCGGCCATCCCCCCCAGGATCGCGGCGAGGTGCTCGAAGCGCCAGCCGAGCGCGGTACCCTGGCCCGCGGTGCCCTCGACCAGCGTGAGGGTCCTGTATCCCGGCGTCAGCTCGTGCGCGCGGTTGATGCCCGCCACGATGCGCGCCAGGCCGGCCTCCTCGCCGGTGCCCATGTGCGCGCCGGGGTGGAACACCACGCCCAGCAGGCCCAGCTGCTCCGCGCGCGCCAGCTCATCCGCCAGCGCGTCTACCGACTTCTCCCACAGCGCATCGTCGGGCGTGCCCAGGTTGAGCAGGTAGGCCGCATGGCTGACCACGGGCGCGATGCCCGTCTCGGCCTGCTTCGCGGCCCAGCGCTCGATCTCCTCCGGCGGGGTCGGCTTCTGCTGCCAGCGGTTCTGGTTCTTCGTAAAGATCTGCATGGTGTTCACGCCGACCTGCGCGCCGCGGTCGAACGCGGTGCTCAGGCCGCCTGACGTGGACATATGTGCGCCCAACAATGCCATCAGTTCCCTCCCAACTCAGTCCCCGCGTGCTAAGATGAAGTGATCGATGCCCGCTACGGCGGGCGTCTCTGCGCGCTCTGCTTAATCGCCGCGTGCCAGTGTGAAATGATCGATGCCCGCCGCCTTGTCCTCCACGCGGCCCAACACGAAGAGCAGCGATGAGAGACGATTCAGATACTTCAGCGACGTGTCGTCCCGGAGCTCGCCCTCGTGGCTCAGGCGCGCGACCAGCCGCTCCGCGCGGCGCACCACCGTCCTGCAGATCTCCAGGCAGGCGCCCGTCGGGCTGTCGCCGGGCACGATGAACGCCTTCGGCATCTCGACCTGCGCGCCGAACGCGTCCGTCTGCTGCTCCAGCCAGTCGAGCCGCACCTCTCCCAGCCAGGGCGAGCGCGTCGCAGTCTCGGGCAGGGTCGCCAGGTCGGCCATCATCGTGTAGAGGTCGCGCTGCACGGTCAACAGCGTGCGGCGCACCTCCTCGTTACGGGACTGAGCGCGCGCCATGCCGAGGAAGGCCGACGCCTCGTCCACGGTGCCGTACGCCTCGGGCCGCAGCGCATACTTGGGCACACGCTCGCGGCCCAGCACGCCCGTGAACCCATCGTCGCCCACCCCCGTGTACCATTCAACTGAACTCATCGGCTGCCCCCGTAACTGGATACTGGATACTGGATGCTGGATACTGGGTGTCGCCAGCCTGGGACCTTGCGCCGGCTTCGCCGGCACAACCTTCAACCTGTAACCTGTAACCTTCAACCCGTCCCGCAATCTTCAATCTTCAATCCTCGATCTTCAATCGTCAATCGACCCCCACCCCGAACTCGTACACCAGCTTCCCGCCCAGCCAGCCCTCCACCAGAACCAACAGGACGATGACGACCAGCAGGGCCACGTAGCCCCAACGCGCCGGGCTGCTCCACAGGTTCCTGTTGCGCAGCGGCCAGTAGATGGCCAGGCCCGCCGCGATCAGCAGCGCGATGCCCGCGGTGACGTGCTGGTCGATAATGGCAGTCACCGTCGCGTCCTGGGGCGCAGCCGCCTGGTCGATCAGCCCCGTGACCACCGCGGCCAGCACGCCCAGCCAGCCCAGCAGCAGGCTGATCCTGCCGTAACCGATCCACGCCTCGCGCCGGCGCAGCATGCCGAGCACGACGAAGAGGACGCCAACCAGTGACAGTGCGATGGGGAAGTGAACGAAACGCGGGTGAAGGGGGGTGAGTGCCTCGAGCATCGGTCGCGATCAGTCCAGGCCGCTGTAGGTGGCGGTCATGAGGCGCTCGGCAAAATGCTTGCCGCGCGGCAGGCCCAGGGTGCGCATCTCGTGCGCCACGATGGCCGTACGATAGAGCACGCGGTGGTGCTCTGCG
>CAZMIS010000051.1:0-14936 GCA_964566325.1 uncultured Anaerolineales bacterium | reverse complement strand
GGGCTCGACCGGCACCTCCTCGCGCGCCGCATTCACCAGTCGATAGACCCAGCCCCGCCGGTTGGCCTCGTCGATGACGTCATGTACGATCGCGTCGTATGAGTCCGCCAGGGTGATGTTCCAACGAACCTTGTTCAGCCGCTGCTTGAGCATGCGATCGAACTGGCCCGGCGACATACGCGCCCGAATCGCCTCGCTGAGGCGCGAGAACTGCGTTCCTTCCAGCTCCAATTCCGGTCCATTCGGCATGTCAGTCTCCTTCCCGGCCTAGAACGGGTAGACCTGGCCGATAAAGGCCTTATCGGTATCAGACAGGGACCTGTTCCAGCCGACCTGAAAGTCGCCGATCGTGATCTCCTCCGGGACCGGGTACATCATGATGGAGGTCGGATCGAACTCGGAGAACTGGGTGAGCAGCCGGTTGTACTTCTGGAACACCTGGAAGTCGACCTCTTCCCGGCTCCAGCCGTTGCTGGCGTAGTACGCGTACGCCTTCTCCTTGTCCCACGGCACGCCGCCTTCGGGATGCTGGTGTTCGTGGATGCAGCCCAGCGCGTGGCCGAACTCGTGCAGCACGACGCGGCTGATCTCCTCGTCCGGCGTGCTGCGCGTGAACCAGCCGTAGTTCATGGTCGGCGCGTGCTGGTTGAACCAGTGAAGCAGGTTGCTCGTGCCCATGTACGACCACGACCCCGCGCCCTTGATGAAGGCAATCCGGAGGACCGCGGGACCTTCGGTGACGAAGCGGAACTTGATGTTGGCGTGTTGCTCCCACTCGTGGGCATAGTGTTCCACCCGCTCCTGGATGCTCGTCTCGCCCCCCAGGAAGCGGACGCTGAGGGTGCTGCCCGGCCGCCAGGCATGGATGACGGCCAGTTCGAGCGGGTTGGGCTCGTTGGCGAGGCCCTGCTCGTACGCCAGCTGCGCGGCCAGGCGCTCCATGTCGCCCGGCAACTCCTTGTCGATGCAAGCCTTGATCGTCTTCATCGTCTTACCTCCCCGGAGAGTGTACGCGTTGTCCCTGTGCCGCGCCCGAACCGCCGCCGCGTGGGGGGCAGGTGCACCCGATCAGTGCTTTGCCGCGTGACGGGCGCCCTCCAACGCGGCGCGGAAACCTTCATCGGCCAGCAGGCGGGCGGCCCACGTGACGATCCTGCCGCCGGCCTCCCGGTCGTCACGACCGATATGCACCGCGACCACCCGCCACGTCGCATCGCAGTAGGGCGCGCCGGCCCGACCAGGTCGCGCACTGGGCTGGCCCTTCATGACCGGCGGCTCACCACTGGCAGTTACGTCGGTCCAGGCGAATTCGAGCCGCATCGGGCCGCCGCCCGCGTGATGCAGCATCGCGAGCCGCTCCTGCGCTCGGGGCTCATCCTCCGAGAGCGTGAGCCAGCCCCGTTTCCGCTGCGTGCCAGGAACGAGATCGTTGCCCGGCGCGCCTTCCACCCGCAGCAGGTGCAACTGATGCTCTGCATCGCTCCAGGTCCGAACGTCCGCCTGCGCCCGATAGGTCACTCCCTGGTCGACCAACCCATCCGCACGCTCGTGTACGTCGAAGACGAACTCGCACTGCTCGCTCCCGTCTTCTCCCAACTCACGGCCGACGAACGTGAGCACCAGGTCCGGGCCGACCAGGAAACCGGTCGCCTTGCCGTGACGGAAATCGACGCGGCACACGGCCGCGGCCGCGCCGGAGATGCCCTCTGCCCAGGCCTGCACGAGCAGCGGCGCCGCATCCACCTCGAGCGCCAGCTCGCCGGCGAGGCCTTTGGTAGTGACCCCCTCGCGAGCGGGGAAGGCAAACGGCGGCAACACGGCCGCAGGGGGTGAGGCGGGTGCGGGTGCAGGACGAGACAAAACCTCCGAGGTCGTGCCGGCCCCAGGTTGGCCTGGGAGCTCTGAGGTTGGGGGCGCCACCCATTCATCCGGCGCGGTTTGGGCCACCATCCCGGCGAGGCGTTCCATGAGACGTTGGAGCGCCACCGTCTCCGGCCGTGCCTCGAGCGCGGCCGCCACCAGCCCCTCGGTCTGTCCGCGCTGTTCGAAGACCTGCGCCACCGAATACAACGTCACCGTGTAGGACGCATTCCAGGCGACGAACGGCAAGACCTCGTGCGCATGCTGGCCCAGGAAAACGCGCAGTTGCTCCTGCTCGGGAAACGCCTCATACAGCCCGTCGGCGAGCATCCGCGTGACCTCTGCCGTGATGCCGCTCTGCTGGCCCTGGTTCAGAGCGCCGCGCAACTTCTCCACCGTGGCCGTGACGACCGCCTGGGTCAACGGTTGATCGGGCTGCGAACCGTCGGCGATGCGCTGGACGGCCCTGGCCAATTCGTCGAGGTCTGCGCCGGGCGCGATGGCCCGGTAGCGCGCCACCGTGTCGACGAGCAGCCGCGGGCTGGTCAGACCCAGTTCCTCCACCGCATCGAGGAGCAGCGAGACATGCTGCTTCTCCAGCCGGGCACGGTACTTATCCACCAGGCCGCTGGCCGACTTGCGCACGGCCTCCGGTTTGGCAAGCTTCTGATCCGCGTCCATCCGATGCAGGTAAAGCTGGTGGGTGAGCAGCTCCAGGTGTGCGATGCTCCGCAGGTCCCCATCGGTCGACTTGGGCAGCGCGCCCAGGGCCTGCCGCGCGGTCGCCAGCAGCTGGCCCGCCCGCTGGTAACGCCCCAGCACCTCGCTGCACCGGATGGCCGGCAGCAGCAGGTCCAGCTCCATCTGCCTGTTGTGGGCCTGGCGCGCGGAGAAGACGCCCTCGTTCGCCCGGATCAACGCCTCGTCGTAGCGGCCCAGTTGCTCCAGGGCCAGGGTCTCCAGAAGGTAAAGCGCACTGCCCGGCAGCCGGTGCTTCACGTCGGCCAGGAGCGCGACGACTTCCTCGGGCCGGCCGAGTGCCAGCGCATCGTGTGCCCGCGCGGCCAGGTTGTCCTCGCGGCTCCTGGCATCGGCCGCATCCCAGTCGATCTGCATGCCGGTCAGCCCCAGCTTGGCCGCCAGGATGGCCCGGGCCGGCGGCTCCAGTTCGTCGAGCGCGGGCATCAGCTGGCTCTCCATGCCCGGCAGCCAGCGCTTGTCGATCTGCTCCCGCGTCTGGCCAAGCCACAGGCGGTGGTAGATCTCCTCCGCACGCTGGACCGGGTCCCCTGGCACGCCGCGGTAGTAGGCCACGGCCAGGCGGTGAATCTCGCTGACGGTGGGGCCCTCGGTCTGGCGCAGGGCCAACAGCATCCGTTGCCGCACGTCGGGCCGGTGGCGCAGGGTCTCCGCGTCCTCCCGGATCACGAGGGAGGCCTGGCGGGCCAGCCTGTCGAACAGGTCCTGGGCGGCCTCGCCGGTGGAAACCTTGACCCTGCACGGCTTGGCCAGCACGTTCTTGATGAGCGCGGGGGTCACCCGGCGCAGGACGAGGCCGGGATGCGCCAGCTTGCGTACGTCCTTGTCCTCGATGCGATTCAGGTAGCGGCGATAGAGCCAGCCCTGGTTGTACTCGTGGTCCATGCGCAGGTCGCCGAAGTCCGCGGGCAAGGCGGAAAGTTGATCCAGATCATGGTACTCCTGGCGCAGGGCATTCACGGCCAGGCGCAGGCTGAGGGGATCGCCGCCGATGCGCTCGAAGATCTGGACTGCGATCTCCTCCCCGCGGATGCCCAACGCTCGCAAGAGGGACGTGGCGGCCTTACGATCCAGCGCATCCAGCGTCATCGTGTCGTGGGGGATGCTCTGGTCCAGGTCGGCGCGGCCCACGACCACCGTGCGCAGGCGGGGGAAGCCGCTCTGCAGGTCGTTGAGCGTCTCCCACAGGGAGCGGGTGACCTCCAGGCTGTGCTGCTGGTGCTCGACAGCTTCGAGCGGGTGCAGCAGGGGCAGATCGACGCTGCCCCACGCCCGGTTGGCCAGGCTCTGGAGTTCCTTGACCTCTGTGTACAGGCCCCGGCGCCGGGGCGCCCCCTTGGTCATCGGGCGCTGCACGGCCATGTTCGACCCGCCCGAGGCGCGCTGCTTCGCCAGGTCCTGCAGCCAGCCGGCGCGCAGTTCCCTGGCCCTCGCCTTCACCGCGGGGAACTGCAGCCCGAGCTGGAGCACCAGCTCGGTGACCAGGGTCAGCGGCTCCCCGGCCCGCAGGATCGCGCGCTCGAAGTCCAGGTAGCAGAACGCGAAGTCCTCCTCCGGGCCCTCGTGCCGCTCGGCCGCGTCGACCACGAACTTGGCGACGAGGGTGGATTTGCCGACGCCCCCCGGCCCGGTGACCACGAGTGGGCGGCCCCGCTCGCTGTATGCGGAGCGGCTGCCGGGCGCGGCAAAGGTGAACTCGGCGAGTTGGGCCAGCTCCGCCTCGCGGCCCTGAAAGTGCTCCGTCACCTGGCGAAACTGCTCCAGAAACTGCGCGAACTCCAGTCGGTCCACCACCTCCGCGTGCTGCGGCAGATCCGGCACGATCCCCTGCAGCCACTCGACCGCCTGCAGGGTGGCCGTGAGCTGTGCGGTGTTCTGCTCCTGCAGCGCCGTGGCCTGGCCGGTGAGGTACGCGGCGAACATCTGCTGCACCAGGTCGTCGCTGTCCGTGGGGATGGCCACGAGCATCTCCTGCACGCGCGACAGGCCCATCTCCTGCAGCAGGCGCTGTCGCGTGTCGTGCTTCAGCATGTAGGCCCATGCGCCCGCGCCCGTCTGCACCAGCACGGATTCGTCCATGATGTCCATGATGGTGCTCATGACCGGGTTCTCTCCCGGCGGAGGGGGCAGGGTCTCCGGCGTGAAAGTAGCCTGCACGGCAGCGGCCCGTTCGTAGTGGGCGCGGATGGCCGGATCGGCCCGGGCGGAGAGCGACTTCATCATGGCCTCCTACACCCAGCCGAGCTCGGCCGCGACCGATCGTAGCGTCATGTGAAGCCTGGCGAGGCGCGTCACGCCCGACTCCTCGACAAGCGCACCCTGCAGCGCCGCCTCCGCCTTGGCCTTGTAGGTCAACGGGTCGAACGGCGGCGCGCCGGCCGGGAACTTCGATTCGTAGACCGGCTTGAAGAAGTACTGGATGACGTCATCGCACGTGAGCGGCTGCAAGGCGACGGGCTCAGTCATCAGCGTCGCCTCCTCGGGGAGCGGGTGTTGGTCGCCGAACTCGGCCAGGACGAGGCGAATCGGTTGATCCGTGTTGGCGATCTCCCGCGCCAACTCCTGGATGAAGGGGATCAGGCCCGTGCCGGGCGTGATCCGGTCGATGCCGTCCAGGATGATCCAGCAGGTCGTCTTGGGGGGCATGTGGCCCAGCAGCCAGACTGCAAGCTCGGTGGCGTAGCTGCTGATCTGCTGGTACTGCTCCGGGATCTGCTCAGGGCTCTCCCACTTGAGCAGGAGCCATTCGATGAAGCGCCGTGCCGTGAAGTCCTTGCGCGTCTCGTTGGCCAGGTCGAGCCGGTACACCTTGAAGGCGCCCGCGCTGTCAGCGGCCATGAGGGCGAGGGGCAGTTCCGCGCTGTACGTCTTGCCTGCGCCCGCGGGCCCGCTCAGGAGCAGGATGCGGGGACCGTTCGGCTCACGCAGACCTTCGAGCGCCCTGCGCAACGACGGCCGGTTGACAAAGGGCAGCTTGTTGCGCACGAAGCAGGCCGCGAAGGGATGCGGCAGGCCCTGTACGTTGCCCTGGCGGCTGAGGATGTTCCCGCGGATCTCCTCCAGGCCCGCGAGCACCTCCGTGCGCGCCTGGCCCGCAAAGTGGGTCTCCACGTAGGGGATCAGTTGCCCGACGAGCTTGATGTCCCAGCCCTGATCCGACGCCTGGCGGACGATCTCGGTGATCGTTGCCGCAGGGGCCAGGCCCGCGAGCACGAAGCTGTCGTACCGGTGGCCCGTGCCATCGACCACCTCGACGACCTGTCCCGGCGTGAACCGCTCCGTAAGCAGTTCTCGCAGCCATCTGCGTTCATCATCGATCAGCATCGGGGCGGTGCTCCCTCTTCTATCGTACAAGTGCGTTACAAGTACGGCCTTTTTACCACACCAGGCAGCAACGCGTCAAGCAACCACCAGACAAAGCTGATACCAGTATACGACGAAACATGGGCTTTGCGCCGGGCAATATCGGAGGAATTGTGGCTGGGAAGGTCATCGCTGGGTCGCACGACCGCGTCCATGGCATAAAGAACACCCGAAGCGCCTTGCGCGGTCGCTTCGGGTGTTGATCGGGCGGGGTGATTCGGGGCAGGCGGAGCTGATTCCGCCCGCCCCGAACCAGAGCCGCGATTGTTACGGTGTGTCGGCCGGGCCGGGGCCGGGCCCATCGGTCTTCCGGATCCGCAGCCAGGTTGCGATGCGCTCGCCGTCGCGCAGCTGCACGCCGCCCACCTCGGCCGGCGCGCCGATGCGCGCGTATTGCTCGCCCGTCACGCGCGTCTGTTGCGTCACGCGCACCTGGTGGCCGTCGATCGTCCATTCGCCGGCCAGCCCGTGGGGCGGCATGCCCTCGATGTTGCCGGCGTGGTAGAAGACCCAGCCGCGCATCTCGCCCGCGATCACCGTGATCTGCACCGCCTGGACCGCGCCGTCCACCTCCCAGCCGACGACATGCACGGTACTGCCCACCTCCACCACCGCCTTGAGCTGGATGATGGACGTCGCCTCGGTCACAACCACCGTACGCTCACTGACGGTCCAGTTCCCGATCAGGCCGCCTGCGGGCAGCGTTTCCACCGTGCCGCGGAACTGCACTGCGGGGTGCAGGCCACCCGGCTCCTGCCAGAAGACGCGCAGCGTGCGGGCCAGGAGTGTGCCGTCGTCCCCCATCGTGGCCGCGACGTGGGCCAGCAGCTTGAACTGAGGCACTGCCGTTGCCATCGTCGCATCGTTGAGGACCAGATCGATCGTGCTGAGCGTCCAGCTGTCAGCGGAAAACTTCTGGATGACGCCGTAGATCTCGACCTCTTCCTGGAACTCGATGCTGCGGATGCGCAGCGCGGTCAGCGCCCCGTCCACTTCCAGCGCATACACCTCGGCCCAGCCACCGACGGCCAGGGGGCCGCCCCGCTCGTTGAAGCGGGTGTTCTCAGTCACGACGATACTCTGGCCCGCAACGACCCAGGCGCCGACGCGGCCGTCCGGGATGCTTGCAATGGGACCCTTAAGCCGGACTTCCGGCCGCGACACGACGATCTGCGAGGCGACCAGGTCGCCCGCGTCGTCCCGATCCGCGATGACCGCAGCCCAATCACCGGCCTCCGCCGGGCCCTGGGTGAGGCGCAGGCGGGTCTCTTCGTCGACGTTGACCTCATAGCCGGCGATCGTCCACGGATCGCCCTCCCCTGCCGGCAACGCGTCGATGACGCCGGTGAAGCGTACGTCGTAGGCCGGTTCCGAACCTGCTGCGGCGGCGCTGGTGACAGGCACCAGGCTCAAGACCAGCAGCAACACGACCATCAGATAGCGTTTCATGATACTTCCTCCCTATTTCAGGATGAGTGGCAAGTAGAGGCGCCGGGCCGGCGAGGGCGCTGTCGCGCTGGCAGTCGCCGTTGGCGTCGCGGTTACAGGCGTAACCGTCGAGGTGGGCGTGGGCGTTCCATCGAGGGGACAGGCCCACAGGCTGATGTCATCCAGGAAGAACTCGCTGATGTTCTCCAGGTCGGTGCGAGCCGCGAATTGCAGGACCACGCTCTGGCCCGCGTAGGGACTCAGATCGAATGTCAATTCATCCCAGACGCCCACGGTCGCCGTGTTGTCGAGCGTCGCAAGCGTCGCCAGGGCTGTCCCGTCGGGCCGGAGCAATGAGACGGTCAACGTATCGAACGTCCCGGCCGTCTCCGCGGTGTCGAGATACCACCACCCCGTCAGGGTCAGATCGGCTGCCAAGGGCAGATCGATGGCCTGGCTGAGCCGGTCGTCCGCATTGTTCGCGCCGCCGAGATCGGCGCCCAGGCCGCCCGTTCGGGGGTTGAAGTCGCTGATCAGCGGATAACCCTGGGCGCTGACCTGCTGCCATCCCGCCGCGCCCGACTCGAAGCCGCCGTTCTGCACCAACTGGCTGCAGCCCGCCGGCTGCGCAGCCGGCCCGACCAGGGCCCAAGCCCGGCCTTCGGCCAGCCCGCCGGACAGCCCGCCGGCCCCGGTCAGGACCACGCTGCTAATTCCGAACACCAGAAGCCAGATCGTCCATTGCATGCGCATAGCGCCTCCTGATGCTTGGTCGCAGGCCGGCCGGATGACCTTATCCGTCGTTCGCACCCACGGATGGGCAGTCTACGGGTGGCCGGGTGTTGCAGCCGGCCCGTCAGCGGGCAGTGAGCCACCCGCGTGGCCCGGCGGCGCCGGGTTGCTGTCGGGCGTGCCCGCCGGCGGGGCAGGCACGGCAGTCGCCTCAGGCGTGCCGGGCGGTTGGCCGGGCGTTCCCCCGTCAGACGGCCCTTGCGGGCCGGGTCCCGTACCAGGCGGGGTGCCCTGTGGACCGGGTCCCTCATCGGACGGGGTGCCCTGCGGCCCCGGCGGGGTCGCCGTCTCGACGTGCTCTGTGGCACGCTGGCCCGGCGTGGGCGTGACGCCGCCGGGACCCTGCGGCGTGGCCTGTGGCACAGGCGTGTTCGTCGAAGCAGGTGTCGCCGGCGGGACCGCCGTGCTGCGGCCGGGCATGTCGGTCATATCTGCACCCGGGCCCCATCGCCGCATGGGCGTGGCGCCCATGTTGGTCCCGGGCGCCAGGGCCGTCACGGCCGGGGTCGTCGCGGCCGTGGCCGGCGCCTCAGGTGTGACCGTAGGCTGGCGTGGCGCGTCCGTGGCGCCGCCGCCCGGTGTGGACCGTCCTGCGGGCAGTTGCGTCGGACCCGTCACAGGATCATTACTGCGCGGTTCCTGTGGGCCGTGCTGCTCGGTGGGGCCCTTGGCGCCCGCCGCAAGCTGAAGTGCGATCTGGTTGGCCACCATGGCAGCTCGTTCGAACGACTCGGCCACCTGCCCATCCGCCGCGGTTTCAGACAGCCCGGCCAGCAGGCGTGCATGCGTGGCGATCCGCGCCTGCACCTCTGCCCGCTCCGTCTCGCCCAACACATCCGCCTGGCTCGCGGCCATCGCATCGCTTGCCAGCAGCGCGTCCAGGGCCGGAGCAGCCGCGTTCCCCGCCTCGAGGAAGTAGGCCTCCGCGTCGGCCAGGCGCCGGTCCGCCAGGCGCAGCTCGGCGGTCACGCGGCCCTCAGCCGACGGCGAGAGGAGCACGGGCAGCCGTTCGACCGCGACGCGCAGCCCATAGCCGGACTGGCCCGGCTGGCCGGCGACTGCGGTGAAGGTCATCGTTGCAAGAAGCACGACGACAACCACCGCGGCCAGCGCCGCACCGAAGCGAGGCTGCCATGCCCACGGCCACTGGAACGCCGGCCGCACGGGGCTGGCAGCACCTGCCCGGCGGCCCTGCTGGCGCATCGCTGCGGCCAGGGTCGCGCGTGCCTGCTGGCGTTGCGCGTCGCTCAACCGCGTCTCCCGCACCCTTTGCAGCCTCTCAGCCGTGGCGACGAGCGGCTCGACGGCGGCCGCATCGTCTCCCATGCGAGCGAGGCACTCCGCAGCGGATTCGCCGCGGGCGATGCGCTCCAGGCATTCCTCCAGGCTTGAGGCTTCTCGATGGCTGTTCATGACGACCTTCTTGGTCCTGTCTGGCGGCCCAACACCCGGGCCAGGGATCGCAAGGCTCGATGCTGGAGAGCCTTGACCGCGCCCTCGGTCTTTCCCAGGGCCACGGCAATCTCGGCGTTGCTCAGCGCCTCGATGTAACGAGCGTGGAGCACGATGCGTTGTGGCTCGCTCAATGCCGCCATGGCCTGCGCCAGCTCCACCAGCTCTTCCCGATCTTCCGCCACACGGTCGGGCGGTTTCGATGGATCGTGCTGCGCATCCTGCTCGTCGAGGCTCAACCAGGGCCGGCGCCGTTCCTTCCGATAGTGTCCAGCCACCAGGTTCGCCGCGATGCGGTAGAGCCAGGCGCTGAAGCTCGCCGCTGCATGTGATGCCGGCAACCGGAACCGGCCCGCGTGCTCGATCACCTTCAGGAACAACTCGGTCGTCAGGTCGGCCGCGATATCCGGATCTGCGACCCGCACGAGCAGATAGCGATACATGCGATCCGCGTACAGATCATACAGTCGTTCGATCGCGCCAGCCTCGCCGCGTTGACAGGCAGTGATTGCGGTGATGATTTGTCGATCATCGATCGGTGCGTGCGTGGCCATGCTACTCATCAGGTAAATGCGGAGAACGCCGCCAGGATACGGGCAGCGCAAAAGAATCATAAATCACACGACCTTAAACGCAACCGGGGGCAGGTTTGACGGCTGCCCCCGGTGGTATCACAGGGTCAATGAGGTGCTATGCCCTAGAACCTGCGCCCGCCGGCCCCGCCGCGGCCGCCCGTGGCCCCCCGGCCACCCGCTCCGCCCCGGCCGCCCATGGCGCCGTCGGCCTCGACGATCGCGTCGTAGTCAGCCTGATCCATGAATTGCGGGACGTAGGTCTCGCCGGTCTGGACCTCGATGTTGTTCACGAAGGCCCGCAGGTGATTCTCGGAGCCGAACGTCAGGTTCTCGAAGACCCGGCGCACTTCCGCGTTCGTCACATCGGCAAGGCGCTCTTCCAGGTCCATGATGTCGATCTCCTCGATCGCGGCGCCGACCTTCAGCGCATCCGCGACGGAGTTGCTGCCCTGGGCGATGAGATCGTCGTACAGCTCCTGCAGGTCCGAGTTTACGAACTCCCCGAACCCGGTGTCGGCGGCCAGGTCATCGACGGCGTAGCGTTCGAGCAGATAGGCCACGGCGTCGGTGTGCTGCTGCTCGCTGCGAGCGATGTTGTTGAAGAGACGCAGGTCCCACTGCTCGTAGAGCGTGACGTACACGTCATGGGCCAGCTTCTCCTCTTCCCGCATGAACTGCAGGGCAGAGATCTCCGCTTCGGTGAGGGGCGTCAGATCAGCAACGGCCAGCGCCGGGTCAATCTGTGCGTTATAGCGCGGGGCCCCGGATGCCGAGCCCGGTGTCCGGCGGGGCGGATTGCCAGGCGCCACGTCGGACGCAGCACTGGCCGCAAAGACGGTTGAAGTAAGGGTGAACAGCGCCACTGCGCCGATCGCCAACGTTTTCTTGAACATTTGAGCCCTCCTGGGTTTTTCAGAGTCTCGTCGGGAGCAGTTGCTCCCGCTCGTGATGCTCTGAGAATACAGGAGAGTTGTGAAGATCCCGCGAAGGAGTGCTGCGCGTGAGGTGAAGGGCCGCCGCTGTGTAGCCCGGACGCTCACGTCCGAGCGGTGAATCGGCCGGGGTCTGGACCAAATTGCACGGTTAAATTCTCAACGCCCATCACCCGGCGGCATCGGGCCACCGCGCTGCGTCCACCGCGGCCCGCAGATTCTCCGGCGGCGTGGCGCCGCTGACGTTGCAGAGGTAGAGGGAGAAGCGACCATCACGGCCGCCCTCACGGATATAGTGTTGAACGCGCTCCCGTATCTGCTCGGGAGTAGCCTGGGCGAGGAAACTGGCCCCGATGCCCAGGGTGAGGGGGACGTCGCGGCTGTCCGCATAGGTCCGGTAGAACGCCGGCCCCAGGCGCTCGACGTCGGGATCCTGGCCCTGCAGTACGTCGGGACAGGCCTGCAGCTTGAGATCGAGCATGGTCGCCGGCTCCCTGAGGAGCGATTCGCCGACCCAATTGGCCACGGTCACGTGGAGGCCGGTCAGCTCGCGCAGGCGCACGATGTAGCGGGCCGCCCAATCACGCAAGAGGCGTAAGTTGACGATGGGAACAGAGGCAGTTGCGTCTGCCCCGTGCACCGTGGTCGCGGCGGGAAACTTGCGGTGCTGGTAGACGATCCAGGGCGCCAGCACCTCCTGGCACAGCCGCTCGAACAGGTCCGCCGCCCAACGGGGGTCGGTGTAGATGTCAGAGATGAGCTGTTCGATGCCTCTCAGGCTGGCAGCCAGGGTGAACGGCGCGGTGAAGCCCAGGGTGGGCTCCATCCCTGTCAGCTCTCTGAAGAGGGAGAACATCTCGATGACCTGGCTGAAGCGTCCGGTTCGATCAAAGTCCGGCGTCCGGATCAGGTGCAGGTCCTCAGGCTGGCGAATCAGCGGGGCGCTGCGGTCCACGTCCGGCACGAAATCGGCGCTGTACACCACCTTCTGGCCCAATCCCTCGGCCTCGATCGTGTAGATGTCGTACGTGATCGATGCCACGTCCACCCCGAAGGCCCGCTGGATCTCCAGCTCTCCGGGCACCAGGATGTCGGGCCGTGTGTAAAAACGGTCGGCAGGCACGCCCAACTGCCGCATCGCGAATTCGTGGAGTTGCGCTGAGACGGGCGTCTGGTCGGGCACACCTGCCATGGCTGCGGCCAGACGCCGGGCGCCTTCCTGAAAGCAGCGATAGTCCTGGCGATCCACGTCGTGCTCCCCTGCCGCACGTCTCATGCAAGTGGGCTCAGCCATCCTGCGTACGCCGGCGTGCGAAAGAACTCGTGGATCGGGAACTCGATCGGTTGATCGGCGACCACGGCCTGTCCGAGGGAGCGCAGCAACGGAAAGTCATCCGGTCCGATCAGCCCGCGGGCCGTCAGGAGCGGAAATGCCGTCCCCAGCGTGCGCAGGATCTCCGCGGATTCGAGTGTCTCGCCGGCCATGATGCGCCGCGCCTCGGTGTAGGTGTGGCCCTGGCCGAGCAGGCGTCCGAGCCGGACCGTGCGCCCGCCCATGGCGGTGACATAGAAGTCGCCTGCGCCCGGCAGTCCCAGCGCGGCCGCGCGCGTCGCGCCCAGCAGCTCCAGCATGCGGTCGATCTCGCTGCAGCCCTGCGCGAACACGGCCGCCGCGAGGTTGTACATGTGCGCGCCCGCGGCGTCGACGCCGCCGGCCCGGTCCAGCATGCCCTCGGCCACGCCCACCGCCAGCGTGCAGGCGTTCTTGAGCGCCGCGCCGACCTCCAGCGCCAGGAGGTCGGTGGTGGTCCAGATATGATAGTACGGTGTGCTGAATGCCCCTGCCAGCACCCGGAGCGCCTCCGCATCACGCGAGCCGAACACCACGCAGCTGTGACGCCTGCCGGCCAGCTCGCCCGCGATGCACGGGCCACCGATGGCGGCCAGCGACACCTGGTCGCGGATGGCTGGGGGCAGCTCTGCGGCCAGCACGTCGGGCAGGATGACGAGATCGCCGTTCGCCGCGGCCTCCAGCCCCTTCGTCACCGCAATGATGCGTTGGCCGGGCCGCAGGTGCGGGCCGATCGTGCGCCCGATCCAGTGCACGCCGTGGGAGTTGACGCCGCTGACGATGATCTCCGCGCCATCGAGGGCCTCGGTGATCTCCTCGACGTAGTACGCGCGCAGGCCTGCTGGCAGATCGCGCTGCAGCCGGGGGTGAAAGTGTTGTTGACGACAACGGTCGATGATCTCGCGATCCAGGTGTGTGCCAACCAACCGCACCGTATGCCCGTTGTCGGCCAGCGGGTAGGCCGTTGCAGTGCCCATCAGGCCTGCACCTACGATTGCCACTATGGCCACACTGACCTCCTGAACGAGTGCTCGAAACGTCCTGCCGCGCGGGGCTGCGTGCAGCCCCGCGCGGTGTGTCCCCGCAGCGCATCGCAGTGTGAGAGACGCGCCGACCCATTGCTGCGGTCGCCCTTACTCCATCGTGTCGACGAGTTCCTGGATCTGCTTGGCCACCTCATCGGTGACCTTCTGCACCGGCTCCTGTGCCACGAAGATGCGCTCCCACAGCACGTCGGCCGTGGATTCGGTCTTCGGATGCAGCTTGATGCACGGGAACGGGCTGGCATACTGCATCTGCGAGACGGCCACCTGGAAGGTGGGGTTCTCGGTGAAGTAGGCCTTCAGCTCAGGATCGTCCATGGCCGAGAGGCGGAGCGGCATGTAGCCGGTCTGCTTGGCCCACGATGCGGTCTGAGGCGTGTCGGTCAGCCACTTGAGGAACGTCCACGCCGCAGCCTGCCGGTCCGCCGGAGCCTTGGCCGGGATCGCGATGCCGTTGCCGCCGGTCGGAGCACGGCGCACCCCGGTTGGGCCGGCCGCCAGCATCCCTACGCCCACCTCGAACGGGGAGTTCTTCTTGATGTTGCCCATCCAGCCGGTGGTGATGTACATCATGCCGATCTTGCCGCTGATGAAATCGGCCTGCAACGCTTCCCAGGTTGTCAGCCCCTGGCCGGGGTAGATCTTGGCGGCCTTGTCCACGTAGACCAGATCATACCACCACTGCAGCGCCTCGACGGCTTCGGGCGAGTTGAATGTGGCGGTGCACTTATCGCCTTCCTGCACCGAGACCTCAGCGCCGTAGTTTTCCACGGCCTCCTGGAAGTACCACCACGGGTTGCCGATCTGGAGGCCCCAGCCATACGCGGAGCCGTCGGCCTTCGTCAGCTTGATTGCGGCATCGCGGATGGCCGCCCAGTCCTTGGGCGCCTCGGTTGCGTCGATGCCCGCGGCCTTGAACATGTCCTTGTTGTAGTAGAAGACCGGCATGGAGCGCGCCTGAGGCAGGCTGTACAGCTTGCCGCCGATCTTGCTCTCTGCGAGCAGGCCCGCGGCAAAGTCCTTCAGGTCGATGCCGTCCGGCCCGGCCGCGAGGTCATCGAGGGGCAACAGCGCGCCGCTGTTGGCGAACCCGGGGATGCGGGAGATCTCCAGCATGACGAGATCCGGCACCTGGCCGCCGGCGAGCGTTGCCAGGAACTTCTGCTCGGTGTCTGCGTACGCGCCCTGGAACTCGTACTTGACCTTGACCTCGTTCTGCGACTCATTGTAAGCCTTGACGAAGCCTTCGAGGATCGTGCCGTTGTTGCCGCCCAGGGCAGCCCAGAAGGTGACTTCGACGGGCTGTGCTGCGGGAGCGGTAGTAGGCTGCGCTGCCGCCGGCGCTGGTGCCGCCGGTGCGGCCGGCGCGGGCGTGACAGCT
>CAZMIS010000050.1:0-14996 GCA_964566325.1 uncultured Anaerolineales bacterium | reverse complement strand
CCGCCCGATTCGCCGGAGGCTTCGCGGCGGGCGCGCCCTTCGCCGCGCCGTTCGCCGCGCCGAAACCCGTTGCGATGAGCGTGATCCGGATGGTGTCCTCCATCTTGGGATCGATCACGGCGCCGAAGATGATGTTGGCGTCCGGGTCGACGGTGCGGCTGATGATCTCGGCCGCCTCGTTGACCTCGTGGAGGGTCATGTCCGGGCCGCCGGTGATGTTGAAGAGGAGGCTGCGCGCGTCCTCGATGCTGATGTCCAGCAATGCGCTGCGGGTGGCCTGGTCTGCGGCCGCCTGGGCGCGGCCCTTGCCCTTGGCCTGACCGACGGCCATCAGGCCCGTGCCACCGTCAGCCATCACCGCGCGCACATCGGCGAAGTCCAGGTTGATCAGGCCGGGGACGGTGATCAGTTCGGAGATCCCCTGGATGCCCTGGCGCAGCACGTCGTCCGCCAGTGCGAAGGCCTGCTGGATGCTGGTGCTCTCGTCGATGAGGTGCAGGAGCTGGTCGTTGGGAATCACGATCAGGGTATCGACGCACGCCCGCAGGCGCTCGACGCCGGCGTCGGCCACCTTGCGCCGCCGCGTGCCCTCGAAGGTGAACGGCGTCGTGACGACGCCGACGGCCAGGGTGCCTGCCTCCCGGGCCAGCCGGGCGATCACCGGCGCCGCGCCGGTGCCGATGCCGCCGCCCATGCCGCCGGTCACGAACACCAGGTCGACGTCCCCAATCAGCGCGCGGATGGCATCGCTCGCCTCCTCGGCCGCCTCCTCGCCGATCTTCGCGTCACCGCCCGAGCTGCGACCCTGGGTCAGCCGGTCGCCGATCTGCAGGCGATCGGGCGCCCTGGAGGCTGTCAAGGCCTGGGCATCGGAGTTAATGGCGATCAGCTTGATCCCCCGGATGCCCTGGTCAACCATCCGGTTGACGACGTTCGATCCTGCGCCGCCGACTCCGACCACGGCGATCCTGGCGACCTCTTCCGCGAAATCGCGGGGGCGCCTGCGCCGCGTGGCCCGGGACAAGTTGTTCGCGGCCTCGCGAGCCGGCTCTCGGGTGCTTCCCGGCGCGCTGCGACCGGGCTCGGGTTCCCCTACGTTGGGTGGATCAAACGGTCCCATGGCAACCCTCCTTCGCGGGCACGCCGCATCCTGCCTCTGAGCGAATATTACAACAAGCGCCCGAGAACGCCAACCGGACATGGAGCACGGGCACAGCCGATTGCCATCCCATGCGGCGTGGACTACACTATGACTGCTTCCGCTTTTCCTGGGAAGTCACTCTGCTAAATGCACGAAGTCACATTCCGTCTTCAGCAGGAGTCTGTTTGACATATGTATGATTATATGTATACTGATCCTGTCCGATATGTCTGGGACGAGGAAAAACGACGGCGAACCCTTGCGGCGCGTGGGCTGGACTTCGCAGATGCGTCGAGGGTCTTGGCCGGTGCGACCTTCACTATCGAGGACGATCGATTGGATTACGGTGAGCGGCGTTGGGTCAGTATCGGCCTGCTCGGCGCTAAGGTTGTCGTCATTGTCCATACTGAAACCGAGTCAGAGATTCGCATTATCTCCATGCGTGAGGCTACAAGGAATGAACAAGGACTCTACTTCAGAAACGTTCCATGATCCGGACGAGTACCCGGAACTTGCCCAAGCCGATTTCGACCGGGCGACATACCGGGTCAACCGGCAGCCGGCGCCGCACAAGAAGCGCATCACGATCCTTCTGGATGCGTCACTCGTCGACCACTTCAAGGCGTTGGCGGGCGAGCGCGGATACCAGACCCTGATCAATGAGACGCTGCGCCATGCAGTGGAGCAGGAGGACCTGGAGGCCCGTCTGCGGCGGGTTATTCGCGAGGAGATGGCGCGCTACTCGGCGAGCGACTCCGAGTCATGAAATGGGTCCGCCAACCTGGCGGACCCATCCTTGCACCATCCCACGCGCGTCAGCCCAGCTCCACCAACGTGCGGAAGGCGCGGTAGGCCTCGGGCATGTTGCGCGCCACGTACGACACGCGGCGGCCGTCGTCGCGGTGTGCGCCGGGCATGAGCGCTGCCGAGTCGGCCATCTCGGTCTTCACGAACTCCACCGTGACCGTCAGCGGTGGCGCGAGGCGGAAGGGCTGTGGCGGTGGCTCCGATAGCAGGTGGTCCACCCCCCGGGCCGCGCACTGCTCGATGAGCTCCGTCGTATCCTGCGGCGGCAGGCACGCGGCCGAGGTCCGCCCGATCGCCTGCTTCACCACCGCCTGGACGATGCCGGGCATCAGCGCGGCGGCCTCCGCACACGCGGACTGGTCGCCCGAGATCATGACGACCGGCGCGTCGAAATGGCCGCAGACCGCCGCGTTAAGCCCGATCTCCCCCATAACCTGCGGCTCGCCGCCCGCCTCGGCCAGCCACAGTCCCGCCACCTTGGTGCTCGACCAGGTGTGGTCCAGGACCGCATCCCGCGTGCCCGTGCGCGCGTGGTAACCGATGAAGAGCACGCCGTCGACCCCGCGGTCGACCCCCTCAACCATCAGCAGGGGCCGGAGCAGGCCCGAGTTGAGCTGAGCGCGCGGGTCGAGCTGTTCGATCAGGATGTTCGTCCCGAACCAGTGGCCATCGCTGACGATCACCTCATCCGCGCCCGCGGCAAACGCGCCGCGCACCGCCGCGTTTACGTCCCCGGTCATCAGGCGGCGGAACCGGTCATACTCCGGGTGGGACGGCGAGATGTGGTCGAAACTCACCACGCCGCTGATGCCTTCCATGTCGGCCGAAATCAGGACTTTCATGTGTCACTCACTCCCTGGAAAGGCGCGGGATCGAAGCCGGTCCACCCGATCTCCGGCACGCCTGCGAAACGCCGCGCCATGGTCTCCAGCGCGGCCGGGTTGTTGTCGATCAGGATGAAGCGCCGGCCCAGGGCCAGGCAGGCTGCGCCGGTGGTGCCGCTGCCCGCGAAGAAGTCAAGCACCAGGCCGCCGGGAGGCGACGATGCGGCGACGATGCGCTTGAGGATCCCCAACGGCTTCTGGGTCGGATACCCCAGGCGCTCTGCGCCGTTGGTGGGCACGATGGTGTGCCACCAGGTGTCAGTGGGCAGCTTGCCGCGCGCGGCCTTCTCCGGCCCCACCAGACCGGGCGCCATGTATGGAATGCGCTCGACCTCGTCCGTATTGAAGAGATAACGTGCAGGATCCTTGACGTAGACCAGGATGTTGTCGTGCTTTGCGGGCCAGCGCCGGGTCGCGCGTGCGCCGTAGTCGTACGCCCAGATGACCTCATTCAGGAAGCTGGGGCGGCCGAAGATGCCGTCCAGCAGCACCTTGCAGTAATGGACTTCCCGGTAGTCGATGTGAAAGTAGAGTGAGCCGTGATCGGCCAGCAGGCGATGGGCCTCGACGAGCCGCGGTTCGAGGAAGGCCAGGTAGTCGTCGAACGCGTCGCTGTACGCGCGCGTCCCCAGCCTGACCGTGCGATAGCGCCGCCCGGCGAAGCCCTCACGGTCTCCGTCCTCGCTGCGAGTCGTCTTGAGGCGGGTGTGCGCCTGCTGCCGGCCGGTGTTAAAGGGCGGGTCGATGTAGATCAGGTCGATCGACCCTGCGGTCAGCGCCTGCAGGACGGGCAGATTCTCGCCGAAGATGACTTGGTGCTTCAAGGCTAGTGTTCCCGCAGGTACTCCCGGATCATCAGCGCGGCAGTGGCGCCCTCGCCCGCGGCCGCGGCCGCTTGCTTGGTGCTGCCCGAGCGGCAGTCTCCCGCAGCGAAGACGCCCGGCAGGCTGGTCTCCAGGTTGAGGTTCGTGGTCACGAAGCCGTACTTGTCGCGCGCGATCTCCGCAGGCAGCCACTCGGTGTTGGGGCTCTGGCCGATGAAGATGAACGCGCCGTCGAACTGCCACACCTTCTTTTCGCCCGTCTCCCGGTCGACCACCTCGACGCCCTGGAGCCTGCCCCGCTGGGCGTGAAAGGCCTGGATCGCGTGGTTGGCGATAACGTGGATGTCGGGATCCCGGGCGGCCGCCTCCTGCAGCAGCTTGCTCGCGCGCACTTCGGGCAGGAACTCGACGATGGTCACGCTGCGCGCGAACTGCTTGATGAAGAGGCTCTCCTGGAAGCCGCTGTTGCCCCCGCCGACCACCAGCACGTCCTTGCCCCGGTAGAACGGGGCGTCGCACATAGCGCAGAAGTGAATGGCGGACCCGATCAGCTCGCGCTCGCCGGGCGCCATGAGGCGCCGGTAGCGCGCGCCCGTGGCGATGAGGACCGCGCGGGCGCTGTACTCCTTGCCCGCGGTGGTGCGGACGGCCAGGTACTGGCCCGTGCGCGCCAGGCCCTGAACCCCCGATGCCTGCACGATCTCGACGCCGAACTTCTTCGCCTGGCGGACCAGGCGCTGGGCGAACTCCTGTCCGGAAATGCCCTCGTCGAAGCCGGGGTAGTTCTCCATCATCTGCGTATTGCCCACCTGGCCGCCGGCCGCACCGCGTTCCAGCATCAGGGTGTTGATCCCCTCGCGCGCAGCGTAGATGGCCGTGGTCAGGCCCGCGGGCCCGCCGCCGATGATGATCAGGTCGTAAAAGCTGTAGCGCGCGGCCGAGACCAGCCCCAGCTTTTGCGCCAGCGCCTCGTTGCTGGGCTCGACCAGGATGCTGCCGTCGGGGAAGACGATCGTGGGCACGCTGCGGTTGCCGCGGTTGAGCCGCTCGACCTCCGTCTGCGCGGCAGGATCCTGGTCGATGTCGATGTAGTCGTAAGCAATACGGTGCTCGCCCAGGAATTGCTTGCTGCGCCGGCAGTCGGGGCACCACGGGGTGCCATAGACGATCAGTGGCTTCTCCGGTCCCATCTCGGCTCCTTGACACTCGGATTGGTGGGGGCTAGTATAGCACACGGGAAAGGGCCCTCCAATGCCGACACCGCTCACGCGTACCCGCACCCTGATGGTACTGGCCGTCGTGGCCGGGCTGGCCTGGCTTGCGCTGCGCGGTCTGCCGGACGGCCGGCTGCACGTGTGGTTCCTCGACGTGGGCCAGGGCGACGCGATCCTGATCCGGGCGCCCGATGGCCGCCAGATCCTGGTGGACGGCGGGCCCAGCCCGGCAGCGCTGGGCGACGAGCTCGGCGCGGTGCTGCCGTTCTGGGATCGCTCGCTCGACCTCCTCGTCCTGACCCATCCTGATGCTGACCACCTCACCGGCCTCCTCCCCCTGTTCGAGCGCTATCGCATCGGTGGCGTGGTCCACAACGTCGATCCCGCCGATCCCGCGGCCGCGGCCTGGCTGGACCTGCTCGCCAGGCAAGAGATCGTACCGGGCCGGGCCGTGCGCGGCGCGCAGTTGGACGTAGGAACGCTGACGCTCACCGTGTTTAACCCGGCGGATGGCGCAGGGCCTGCACCGGGCGGGGATGGCAACGACCGGAGCGTCGTGCTGCGCGTGGACCACGGGCCGGCCAGCGTCCTGCTGACCGGCGACGCCGGCGCGGCTGCGGAGCAGGCCATGATCGCGGCCGGGCTGCCGCTGGACGCCGATATCCTGAAGGTGGCCCATCACGGCAGCGCGGGCGGCACGTCTGCCCGGTTCCTCGCGCACGTCACGCCGGAGTTGGCCGTGGTCTCGGTCGGCGCGGACAACCGTTTCGGCCATCCCGCGCGCGAGCTGCTCGACCGCCTGGCCGGCGTGACCGTGCTGCGCACGGACGAGCGCGGCCGCATCGAGGTGGTGGCGGACGGCGACCGGTGGCGGGTGAAGACGGAACGCTGAGGGTGGGTACGACACCGTAGAGACGTTGCATGCAACGTTTCTGCGGTGGCTCGCGCGGGCAGCGTTGGCATGCTGGCGATGAGCCTGAAATAGCATAATTATATGATCTCAATACAATTCCAGGCACGCAATTTTATCGGCCCCGGATTTGACCCATAGCAGGAGTGTGCTATCCTTTTCACGAAGGACGGGCATCCCTCATCTTCCACGGCTGGGGACGCATTGCGCCGGTCCGGATGGCGGATCGTTTCACCGTCGTGTCCTCCGTAGTCCCCACGGCAGCACATCCCGTCCTCGAAAGGGTGTCATGAACGTGAAGGGTCTCTTTCTCCGCGCGCGCCGTTTCCTGTCCAACACCGGTCTTATCGTCAGCCTGATTATCGTCCCTGGCATTGGATTCACTGTGGCGGCGGAAGCGCCGCGCGACGCGGGCCGCGCGGCTGCCGGTCCGTCACAGCCCGCAGATTCGCTGATCATGGAGGTCAACTACGGCCATGATTGGGTCGGTGCGGTGACGCAGCCGGGCGCCGGGGTCACCGTGAGCGTGAATGGCGGCGAATACACCTGCACGGCCACTGCAGACGGCGAGGGCCAGTTTTACTCCTTCTGGTCCGAGTGCTGGTCGCCCGGCCACCCCGACCTGCAGCCTGGCCAGAGCGTAACGGTCAGCGCGGCGGGCGCGGTGGCCACGGTGGACCCCGTCGGTGCGATCACGGGGATTGTCGATGCTGATGAGAACACGCTGAGCGGCACGGTCACCGCGTCCCCCTGGACGGGCCTCCTCAACTACCAGTGCGAGGTGTGGGTCGAGAACGGCCCGACTGGCATCGACGGCACAGTTGACCCCGCTGGTGGCTCATACGCCTGCGACTTCGACGACGTCGGTTGGGATCTGCAGGCGGGCCAAACGGTGGTCCTGCGCTACTTCGAACCGGACGGCGACTCGGTGATCAACACCTTCGAGGCGCCCTATGCCCGCGTGGGCCTCACCTGGGACTTCGTGAGCGGCTGGTTTGGCTCCAACGCAGAGGTCTCCTTCACGGTGAACGGCGGCGCCAAGGGCGGTGGCAGCGGCGTGGCCCGGCCGGACGGCTGGCTCGACGGCATCGGCTGCGACTGCGACATGGTCCCGGGCGATACGGTGGCCATCACCTCCGATGCGGGCTTTGACGAGACCGTAACGCTCATCGACATCGCCGGCAGCGCAAATCTGGCCGAAGACACCCTCGCGGGCCAGGTGACCGGCGGCACGCACCCGGCGCAGGGTCTGGCCGAGATCCGCAACGAGCAGACGGGCCAGGGGACGCAGGCGGCCTTTCAGACGGATAGCTCGGGCGCGTATGAAGTCGACGTGACCGGCTCCTGGGTCCTGCAGGCCGGGGACCGGATCGAGGTGTGGTATGTCGACCCAAACGGCAACCAGGTGGGTGCGGAGATCTTCACCGTCGAGGTCCAGCGCGTGGACATCACGGTCGGTTCGCCCGATATCTCCGGGTTTGCGCCGGCCGGCCCGGTTATCATCACCCGCGGGACCGAGACGCATGAGACAGACGGCGGCTGGTTCAACTATCAGATGGATGACCCCTTTCAGCCCGGCGACACGGTGACGGTGGAGGCGGGCGCAAAGACCATGCCGGTGGAGATCGGGATCCTCGCACCCTTCACTGCGGAGGCCGATTCGGCTGCGAACACGGTTTCGGGCCAGGTAGGCATGGAGGACGATCGGACGATCTGGGTGTCGCCCGAGGGCCAGCCCGAACAAGCGGTGCAGACCTCCGGCGGGGGCAACTTCACCGCCACCTTCGACGACCTGCCGCGCGGTGCGCGCGGCGAGATCCGCACTGACCTGTGGGTCGATGCGGCGGCCGTCGGCCTGCACCGGCACTGGCAGGCTCCCGACCTGGTCCTGGACGTCAACTATGGCCACGACTGGGTCGAAACGACGTACGAGGCCGGGCACGGCATCACGATCCAGGTGCTGGATGCCGGCATGACGTTGGTGGCGACCAACACCGGAACGACCGGCCTTGTGCCGTGGTGGGGCGGCCAGACTGGCTACGCCACGGACATGGGCACGTGGGATCCGGGCCGGCCCGATATCGTGCCCGGCTTCTACGTGCACGCCGTGCTTGACGGCACTGGAGAGGAGAGCTGGGTCCGCGTCGGGGAGATCGCCGGCGTGCTGGACATCTCGGGCGACACAGTGTCAGGTGCTATCACGGCGGCGTGGGAGACGGGCGACCTGGAGGGCTGGTGCGGGGTGTGGGTGACCGATGGGCCGGGGATCAACTTCACGACGGCGCCGTCCGACCGCACCTATAGCTGCGACTTCGGGAACGTGGGTTGGGACCTGCAGCCGGGCCAGACGGTGGGCGTGACCTACGTCGATGCGGACGGCGACCGCGTCATCAACGCGTTCGAGGCGCCGCGCGCCCGCGTCAACTATCGCCACAACAGCGTCGACGGCTGGTTCGGCCCCGGCGTCGCGGTGACCTACACGGTCACGCCCGCCGGCGGAGGCGACAGCAAGGGCGGCGGCAGCGGAACGGCCAGGCCGGACGGCTGGATGGACGGCGTCGGCTGCAACTGCGACATCGTTCCCGGCGACATGGTCCACGTGACCTCCGATGCCGGCTTTGCGGCCGACGTGCTGGTGCGCGAGATCACCATCGACATCGATCCGGCCGGCGACGTGGTGAGCGGGCACGTTGCCGATGTGACGAACGGCCAGGGCAACGTCAACCTCAACAGCGATGGGCGGTGGACCGGCTGGGGCATGGACGTGGCGATCGACGGGAATGGTGACTTCTCGCTGGACGTGATGGACGCGGGGCAGTGGGACCTGCAGCCCGGCGACCAGGTCGACGCGTACGTGTATGACGACAACTGGAACCAGTCGGGCAATGCGATCACGGGCCTGCGCATCCAGGTCGAGACCGGCGACGATCAGATCTGGGGCTGGACGCTGCCCGACAGTGCGGTGAGCATCGAGGTGGAGAATACGGCCACCTGCGCGGCGCAGGCCGACGGTAACGGCGACTTCTGGGTCGACACGGAAGCGTGCACCCCGGCGCGTCCCGATCTCGCGGCCGGCGATCGCGTGATCGCCAGCACGGCCGACTTCACCGCGGACATTAACCCCGTTGGCGTGATCGCCGGCACGGTGGACGCGGATGCAAACACGGTGGAGGGGACGATCACCGCCCCCTTCGCCGGCCAGGTGCGCGCCCGCTGCGAGGTGTGGACCTGGAATGGTCCGCCTTCGATCGAGCAGTGGGTGGACGCAGAGGGCGGCGCGTATACCTGTGATTTCGACGACGTGGGCTTCGACCTGCAGCCATACCACCAGGTGATGGTCGGTTATTTCGAGCTGGACAGCGACCAGGTGTTGACCCCCCTCCGGAACCAGTACGCGCGCGCCAATGTCTCGGGCGACTGGGTGGACGGCTGGTTCGGCCCGGGCGCGGCCGTGGCCATCTCGGTGACAGACTCGGACGACGGCCCGAAGTGTGCGATCAACGGCGTGGCCCGCGCAAACGGCTGGCTGGACGGCATCGGCGTGGGCTGCGACATGGTGCCCGGCGACCGGGTGCATATCACCGCGTCCGGCTTCGACGAGACCCTCACGATCGTCCCACTCACCGCGCATATCGACGTGGCCCAGAACCGCGTGGCTGCCACGGTCACGGCGGCGGGCATGCCCAGTCCCGGCCTCATCGGCGTCCGAGATCCCTGGGGAACCAGTTGGTGGGAAGTGCCGGTCGCGTTCGACGGTTCGGGCGCGGCCAGCGCGGACTTCGGCCCGCTGGGACTCGACCTGCAGGCCGGCTGGTCGGGCGAGGCCTGGTACATCGATTCCGGCGGCAACCATGTCGGCATCGCGATCGAGAGCCTGCGGATCGAGGCGAACTACGGGCACGACTGGGTCAACGTGGGCACCGAGCCGTTCGCGACCGTCGACATCAACGTCGAGGGCAAGGCGACCGCCCAGGTCCAGGCGAACAAGGAGGGCTGGGTGTGGTCGCAACCCGAGGACTGGGATCCGTCGCTGCCCGACATCGTGCCGGGCGACACGATTGTCGTGACGGGTGCGGGGTTCGAGCAGTGTATCGAGCCGGTCGGAACTATCAGCGGCGCGTTGAACCTGCTAGAAAACGTCGTGGCGGGCACGATCGATACGCCCTTTGACATAGACCTGCCGGTGCAGTGCGAGGTGTGGCCCGAGGGGGGCCCCGGCTCGCAGCCTGTCAGGCTGCAGGTGAGCGGCAACGGCGGCGCGTACGCGTGCGACTTCGACGATGTAGGGTGGGACCTGGGCCCGAACGAGACGGTCGCAGTTTCGTACTACGAGCCAGACGGCGATCGCGTCATCAACGTCTTCTGGTGGGCGGCCGTCCAGCCGGCCGCGTCGGCGTCGGGTGCGACGGGCCAGGACCTGCTGCTCACCTGGCAGCATGATGGCCAGGCCACCCACTACGAGGTGTGGGGTGGGTCGGACCCGTACGGTGCAGCGGGGACGCTCCTGGACACCATCACCGACGAACCGTGGGAGTATGCCGAGACGGGCGTGATCGGCGATCCGCTCGTGCACCATTTCTACGTGTTGCGAAGCTACGTCGGCGAGCAGTGGGTGGATTCCGCGGCGGTCGGGGAATTCGACTTCGCCTTGACGCCGGGCGGATGAGGGGCGTCGGGGGCCGTGCCCATGTGGCGCGGCCCCCAACCTGTAGAGACGTAGACTGCAGCCTTACGCACACCAACCTGTAGAGACGTAGCATGTGCTACGTCTCTACATTGTATGCGCGCGTGCGGCGCCTTCACGCGGCGTCGTGCATCTCCAGCGCGAGGTCCGGCTCGACGTCGAAGTCGAGCGCGACCGGACCGTGGACGGCCAGGCGGTGGTGCGCCGCCGCGCCGATCATGGCGGCGTTGTCGGTGCAGAGGAAGAAGGGCGGGATGGACGCGGGCACGGGCAGTCGCTCGGCCACCGCGGCGCGCAGCGCCTTGTTGGCCGCCACCCCGCCGCACACGCAGACGCGGTGCGCGCCCAGCGCGGCCGCGGCATGCGCGGTCTTGCTCACCAGCACGTCGACCACCGCGGCCTGGAAGCTGGCGGCCAGGTCGGCCACGGGCAGGGGGCCCTCGCCCAACTCCCGCACCTGGCGCAGCACCGCGGTCTTCAGGCCGCTGAAGCTGAAGTTGTAGCGGTGCTCCGGCTGGATCGCGTAGTTCGTCAACGCGCGCGGGAAGCCGAACGCCGCCGGATCGCCGCCCTCGGCCGCAGCCTGGATCGCGGGCCCGCCCGGATAGCCGAGGCCGATCAGCCGCGCCACCTTGTCGAACGCCTCGCCCGCCGCATCGTCCAGCGTCGCGCCCAGTCGCTCGTAGACGCCGTGCCCCCGCATCACGATCAGCTCCGTGTGCCCGCCCGAAACGATCAGCACGAGGAGGGGGAACGCCGTGCCGGCCGCGTCCATCTCGGCCAGCGCGGGCCGGGTGATCGCCGCGGGTTCGATCTTCGCGCCATGGTCCAGCCAGTTCGAGTAGAGGTGGCCCTCGAGGTGGTTGACGCCGGCGATGGGCAGGTCGCGGCTCCACGCGATGGCCTTCGCCGCGTTCACCCCGACGAGCAGTGAGCCGGCCAGGCCCGGCCCGCGCGTGACCGCGAGCGCGTCCAGCGCGTCCCAATGGGCGCCGGCCTCCCGGAGCGCAGACCCGACGACGGGGACGATGTCGTACATGTGCTGCCGCGAGGCGATCTCGGGAAACACGCCGCCGTACGCGCGGTGGATCTCGATCTGAGATGCGACCACGTTCGAGCGGATGATGTGGCCGTCTTCGATGACCGCGGCCGCGGTCTCGTCGCACGATGTTTCGATGGCCAGG
Source organism: uncultured Anaerolineales bacterium (assembly GCA_964566325.1). GTDB lineage: Bacteria > Chloroflexota > Anaerolineae > CG2-30-64-16 > CG2-30-64-16 > JALOOB01. The sequence continues at coordinate 3,348 of CAZMIS010000050.1, read as the reverse complement.
ATCAGACTCATGCTATACTCCGGCAATGCCCGGGTCCTGTGCCCCGGGCCGAATCCTTCAGGAGGAATTCCCATGACCAAGACTCTGGCCGAATTCCACGCCGAACGCCTTGCGGCGAACGAGCGCATTTTATCAGGGGATGACCGGGTGATCAAGCGCTTCTTCCGCCTCGACGGTGAGGCCTACGAAGATGGCGCGCTGCCCGCCAGGACCAAGGAGCTGCTGGGCCTGGTGGCGTCCATGGTCCTGCGCTGCGACGACTGCATCACGTATCACGTGATCCAGTGTGCAAAGCAGGGGGTGACGGTGCCCGAGTTCGAGGAGGCTTTCTCCGTCGCGCTGATCGTGGGCGGGTCGATCGTCATCCCGCACCTGCGCCGCGCGTACGCGCGCATGGACGAGGTGCTCGCCGCGGGCTAAGGCAGCGCCGCGGGCGGGGGACCCTCCATGTCGGGCTGGCCGTGGATGCCGATCGTGTTGAGCGCGTTGACCGCGAGCCGGTCCGCGCGCTCGTTCAGCTCATCGCCCGCGTGGCCCTTCACCCAGCGCCAGGTGACCTCGTGCTTCCTCAGCGTCGCGGCGAGGCCGCGCCAGGCCGAGCAGGGGCCGAGGCCCAACTAGCGAAGTAACAACGGCAGGTAGACGCTCCATCCGGACCAATCCCCGAAATTGACCTCAATCGTTTGCCCTTCCGCCAAAGTGATCGTTTGTTCGTTCGGCGTACTTGAGAAGGGAAGCCAAGGGGGCTGGACCTCCACAACGCGGTACGCCTGTCCGGCGGAGAGTCTGGGGAAGGCAAAGCTTCCGTCGCCCAAGGTCTTCAATTCGCCCACTTGGTTCGCGCCGACGAAGAGGCGCACCGTGGCCTGCAAGATGCCCGGCTCGCCCTCCTCACGTAGCCCGTCGCCGTCCAGATCGAGCCATGCGTAGCCTGCGATACCAGTCGCATCGGGCGAGTAAGTGGGCGTGGCTGATGGCGTGAGCGTGCTGGTCGGCGTTGGGGTCGTCGAAGGAGTGAGGCTGGGAGTGCTTGTCGGGGTTGCTGTGCTCTCGCGCTGGTAGGCGATTTCGAGCTGGGCTGTGAAGTTGGGGTCCCAGTCGAACGAGCGCCACGAGACCGCGTCGGTTGCGTCGCTTGCTGCATCAAACAGCAGGGCGATGTCATTTCCCGCCATCCAGTCCCCACGTTTCACGATCTCCTCGATGATGGGCGAAAGATCGGGGCCTTCGAGCCACCCGTTTGTCTTGCTGGTTATCGTCCACGAAACCGCGGCCGTCGTACGCGTCCGAGCGCTGATCGGTGCGTGAGGCTCGGTGAAATCGCTTGCAGTGTCTCGGTGCTCACCGGTAATCGTAAGCGTGAGCGGCACGCTGCCGATGTTCTTGGCGAAGATCTTCAGTCTGGCTGAAGTGATCTTGGAGTAGCGGCGCACCTGGACATTGCGGAAGAGCAGGCCACCTGAGTAGGTGGCCTGAGTCTGCTCGCTGCCGAGTGACCTACCTACCAGCACTGAGCTGTCAGTATAGTCAACTGCCGCTTTGTCGGCTCGCTCGTGTGCGTCGTCCACGCAGTTGCGGACCGCGACCTTCACCGTGCCTTGTGGGATTGGCGTAGCAGTCGTGCGTACTGGCGGGGTTGGAGTGACCATGCAGGCGGATGCCTGCGCATCCCATCGTAGGACCAGTCCACCCTCGCCGCCGACGTAGGCAGTGTCAGGCCCACTCACCTCAACCGACCAAAGGTCGGTGGCGGGCTCGTAGTGGAACTCGTTCCAACTTGTGCCCCCGTCCGCCGTATGGAGTATGGCACCATTGTTGCCCACTACCCAGCCGTTCGCCCCCTCGAAATCGAGGTCGCGATAGCCCTCGAAATCGAGGCCGGGATAGGCGCTGCAATTCTGCGGACCGGAAGGCTGCCAGGTATGACCGCCGTCGGTTGTGCGGCTGAGCACGGAGCATGCCGTGCTCTCCTCCTTCCGGTAGCCCGCGAGCCAACCGTCGCTCTGGCTGATGAAGTGCAGTCGGCCTTGAAAACCGAACGCGCCACCCCACATGGCACTCTCTCCTCGTTGCCATGTCTCGCCACCATCTGTGGTTAAGACTGCGAACGCGTGCGATCCGTAGTACTGAGCGGGCTCACTGGCGAGAACCCAGCCTCGGAGTGCGTCAAGGATGAAGACATCCAGGAATTCGGCCTGAGCGTACTCATTGTTCGAGCCATTCAGGACCTCGCGCCAACTGGTGCCGCCATCGCTGCTTTTGTAGATCGAATTCCTTCTGATACCCCAGCCTTCGTAGGGGTTGATGAAGTCCACCTGCAGCATCGCGCTTGACGTGAGCCAAGTCTTGCCTCCATCACGCGACCGGTAGAGAGCGTGGTCTCCGGCGGCCCAGACATAGTCGCTGCCAACCACATCCAGACGCGACGAAGGTGTGCTGAGGTCGGTCCAACTGCGTCCACCGTTGGTGCTCTTGGTTGTAAACTCGGATCCTGCGCCGTAGATCTCGCCACTCGCCCCAATCGCCAGATCGCGGATGCCGCGCCAGGACCTACCCGCGAAGTAGGGCAGCGCATACCAGTTGGAGCCGGCATTGCGCGTGCGATAGAGGCTTTCGGCGATGAAGAAGGCCTGGTCCCATTGGAGGGCGATCAGCCCGGCAATATCGCCGGTGTTAGTCGTGATCTGCTTCGACCATGTACGTCCGCCGTCGAACGTGCGGAACATCGTCTTGCCGCCGTAGACCCAACCATTGTTGTCCTCGCCGAAGCGCGGCATGTGCAGGTGGATCGTCGTAGGGCTGGCGATATCTGTCCATGTCGCGCCGAAGTCGGTCGAACGCGCGATCTTGCCGTCACTGCCCGCCACGACGATCGTCTTGCGATCGGAAGCCACGTCAGGCATTTCGCCGGAAGCCCACATGGGCAGCAGTCCGCCCTCGATGGTCGTAAGACCCCCATCGGTTGTCTTGTACATTCGGCGGATCGGAACGCCATCCGTGGTGAAGTCTACATCGATTGTCCAGTACCAGACCTTGCGGGAGACGATGTTCAAAGGTTGGGGGGGTCCTGATGGGAAGGCCGTCCAGGCTGTCCAGGTCTTTCCGCCGTCGGTGGTTTGGAGTGGGCCATCGGTTCCCAATGCCCATCCGTAGAGCGTGTCGGCAAAGTGCAAGAAACTCCAGTCTTCAGCAGCCCCCAACTTCGACGTGTACTGCCGCGTCCACGTCAAGCCGCCGTCCGCCGTAGTCTCTATGAAGGCATAGTTTCGATCATATGACCATCCGATATCAACTGCCCAGCCGACCAGGGGCGTCACGAAACTGACGAATTGTGCAGGTTCTAGGCGG
>CAZMIS010000049.1:0-14998 GCA_964566325.1 uncultured Anaerolineales bacterium | reverse complement strand
TGGAACTGCAGCGTCTCGCCCGCGAGCGGGTGATTGTAGTCCAGCACGACGACGTCGTCCCGCAGCTCGTGGACGCTGGCCTCGTAGGTCTCGCCCTCCGAGTCGGTGATCTCGATCGGCAGCCCTTCTTCGAGCTCCATCTCCTCGGGGAACTCGCTCCGGTCGATCTCCTCGAGCGCTTCCTCGTCCCATTCGCCGTATGCGTCGGCGGGCGCGAGGGTGATGTCGCGCTCATCGCCCATCTGCAGGCCCATCAGCGCGTCTTCCAGGCCCGGGAGCAGTTGGCCGCTGCCAACGAGGTAGCGCAGGGGCATGTCGCCCTGCGTCGTATCGGCGACCTGGCCATCATCCAGGGTCAGGGTGAAATCAATCGTCACCACCATGCCATCGACAATCTTGTGCTGTTGATCTTTCACGAAATCTTCTCCTCTGCTAATTGGCGATTGCGCCGGCCAGTCGTTCGGCGTCGGCAACCATCTGTTCCAGTATGTTCAGACCGCCGTGCCAGAAGGCGGGGTCTTTCAGGTCAACGCCCAGGGGCTCCACGATGGCATGCGGCCAGTCCGATCCGCCCTTGGACAGCATCCCGATGTACGCCTCGGCGAACCCGGGCCCGATCTCCTGGTACCGCGCGTAGAGGGCCAGGACGAGCAGCTCGCCGAACGCATACGCGTAGACGTAGCCCGGCGTGCCGATGAAGTGGGGGATGTAGCTCCACCATAGGCCGTAGTCATCGGTCAGGGTCACGCTGTCGCCGAACATGGCGCGCTGCGACTGCAGCCACAGCTCGCCGAAGCGCTCGGCGGTGAGTTCGCCCTCCTCGCGGCGGGCCGTGTGGATGGCGTGCTCGAAGCGGTTCATGCTGATCTGCCGGAAGGCGGTCGCGAAGGAGTCCTCGATCTTCTGCGTCAGCATGCCGAGCCGCACCGCAGCGTCGGGCTCGTTCGCCATCATGGAACGGAACACCAGCATCTCGCCGAAGACGGACGCGGTCTCCGCGGTGGTCAGGGGCGTGTCGGCCTGCAGCAGGCCCTGCACGCCGGAGAGCGTCTGGTGCACGCCGTGCCCCAGCTCGTGTGCGAGGGTCATTACGTCGCGCGGCTTCGCGTCGTAGTTCAGCAGGATGTAGGGATGGACCGAGGGCACCGCGCCGTGGCTGAACGCGCCGCCGTACTTGCCCGGCCGGGGCGGCGCATCGATCCAGCGCCGGTCGAAGAACCAGCCGGCGATCTCGGCCAGCCTGGGATGGAACGCCCCATAGGCGGAGAGGACGATCTCCTTTGCCTGGTCCCAGCTGAAATCGCGGTCGGCCGCGGGCAGCGGCGCGTAGCGATCGTAGTCGAACAGCTCCCGAAGCCCCAGGAGCCGCGCCTTGAGCCGGTAGTAGCGCGCCACGATGTCGTAGCGCGAGGTTACGGCGTCGACCAGGGCCTGCACCGTCGCGTCGTCCACCTGGTTCCCGAGATTACGGCTGGTGATCCACGTCGGGTAGGCTCGCAGGCGGTCGTCCGACGCCTTGTCGGCCAGCACCGTGTTGAAGACGTAGGTTGTGCTGCGCCTGAGCTCCTTCAGGCCCTCCGTGAAGTTCGCGGCCGCGCGGCGGCGCACCTCGCGATCTGCGTCGTAGAGCTTGCTCAGGATTTGGTCACGGCTCATCTGCTCGCCGTCGAACTCGTAGCGCGCGGCCGAGTGGAGCTCGTCGAAGAAGCGCTCCCAGGCGCTGCGGCCGGTGACGGACTTCTCGGCCAGGACCTTCTCTTCCGGCTCGGTGAGCAGGTAGGTCCGGTAGAGGCGCACGACCTCGAGCCAGTGCCGGTAGCGCGCCAGCTCGGGTGCAGCCACCCAGCCGGCGGCCACGTCGTCGGCCGCGTGCGCGAGTTCCAGCTCGAACCAGATCAGCTTCTGGCCCAGCCGCGAGTCGCGCTCGGTCGCGCGCTGGAGCAGGGCGCCGCGTGCGGGATCCTCGGTGTTCTGCGTCCAATAGAGCGTGGCGTAGGTGCCCGCCTTGGCCGCACGCTCGCGCAGCGCCTCGTAGCTGCCCAGCAGCGCGGCGAGTTCCGCCGGGGAAAGGCCGGCGATGCGGCCGCGATAGGCCAGGTCCAGCGCGTCAGCCTCCGCATCCGCGCGGTCCAGGTCGGCATCGAATGCCGGATCGTCCGGGCCGGCGTAGAGGTCCGCCAGGTTCCAGGTGGCTTCTTCGGCGCCCGTCAGGTGATGGGTCGTCATGAGGTCGTCTCCGTTATGGACTGCGCCCGCGCGCAAGTCATGAATGTCAGAAATCCATCAGGGAAGCCGTTCCGTCCCGGCGCCGCACCACCGCCCGGACGTCAACGTCCGGGCTTCACAGCAACGCCTCATGAATGGGGCTTTCACGGGATTCACGGCTTCAGATAGCGCGGTGCACATCATAGAGGGCGGCCGGGTGCGCGTCTGTATCCGTGTGCGCATTCGGGACAGATCCGGCCTCCCGCACGCCGGCGCCTCAGGCGCTGACGAAGTCGAGCTCGGGCGGCGCGTACGCGGCGGTGCGCTGCTGCCGGAACTGCTGTGTGTACAGGCGATGGTACTTGCCGTCCAGACGGAGCAACTCGGCGTGCGTGCCCTGCTCCACGATGCGGCCCGCCTCGATGACCAGGATGCGATCGGCCCGCTTGATGGTGGACAGGCGGTGCGCGATCACGAACGTCGTGCGGCCCTCCATCACCCGGTCCATGCCGCGCTGGATCAGCGCCTCGGTCACGGTGTCGACCGAGCTGGTGGCCTCGTCCATCACCAGCACCTCGGGGTTGGCCAGCACCGCGCGCGCCAGGCTGATCAATTGCTTCTGGCCCACCGACAGCCTGCCGCCGCCCTCGCCGACCTCGGCCTTGTACTTGCCCTCGAGCCCCACGATGAAGTCGTGCGCGCCCGCGATGTGCGCAGCTTCTTCGACCTCCTCGTCGGTCGCGTTGAGGCGGCCGTAGCGGATGTTATCCCGGATCGAGCCGGAGAAGAGGTGCGGCGTCTGCAGCACCACCCCGATGCGGGAGTGGATGCTGTGCAGCGTGAAGTCGCGGTAATCCTGCCCGTGGATGGTGATCGATCCGGCCTTCGGCTCGTAGAAGCGGCAGACCAGGTTGACGATGGTCGATTTGCCGCCGCCTGTCGGGCCCACCAGCGCGATGGTCTCTCCCGGCTTGACGCTCAGGCTGAAGTCGGTCAGCACCGGCTTATCCGGCTCGTAGTAGAAGTCGACGTGGTCGAACACGATCTCCCCGCGCAGCGTCGGCGTGTGCCGCGCGCCCGGCCGGTTCGCGACCTCCGGCTTAGCATCGACCAGGGAGAAGGTTCGTTCCGCGGAGGCGATGGCCTGCTGCATCTCGGAGTAGACGCGCGCCAGGTCCTGCACCGGCCACATCATGAACGTGACGTAGGAGATGAACGCCTGCAGCGAGCCGATCGACATCCCCGCAACCTCGGTGCTGAACCCGGTGTACAGCACGATGGCGCCGACCGCGAACGCGGCGATGATCTGCACGACCGGCAGGAAGAGCGCGGACAGCCAGGCGGCCCGGTAGCTGGCCCGGTACATATCGCCGGTCAGGGCGCCGAAGTCGCGCAGGTTGGCTTCCTCGCGGCCGAGCGCCTTGACGACCCGCACGCCGGTGATGTTCTGGTTGTACTCGCCCGTGATCTTCGAGTTGAGCTTGCGGACCGACCGGTACTGGCGCAGGATCCTGGTCTTGAAGTAGACCGCGGCCACCAGCAGGAGCGGGATGGTGGCCAACACCACCAGGGCGAGCTGCCAGTTCAGCCGCAGCATGAAGTACATCGACGACGCGATATTGAGGATCGCCCAGGTGACGTCGAGCATGCCCCACGTGACCAGCTGGGCGATACGCTCCGAGTCGGAGGTCACGCGCGACATGATCCAGCCCACCGGCGTCTTGCTGAAGTAGGAGAACGAGAGCTCCTGCAGGTGGCCGAACAGCTTCTTACGCAGGTCGTACTGGACGCGCTCGCCCAGCACGCCGGCCAGGTAGATGAAGATGCCGCCGCCGGCCGCCTGGAGCACCATGAGCGCCGCGTAGATGATGATGATCTCGCGCAGCGCGCCCGCGTTGCGCGCCAGGATGCCCTCGTCGATGATGCGTTTCGACAGGAAGGTGAACAGCGCGTCGAGGAAGCTCACCCAGGCGATGGTGACCAGGAAACCGGCCACCCAATGCCAGTGCGGCTTGACCAGCCCGAGGATACGGCGGAATACGCCGCCGTTGAACCGGGCGTTGAAATCTTCCTCTTCGAATTCGAATTCGTCGGCCATCGAGTCCTCTTTGCCGCGGCGCCTAGGCGACCACGGCCAGCTCCTGCTGGAGCTCTTCTTCCACCCGTGCCTGCAGGTCGTAGATCTGCCGGTAGAGGCCGGGTTCCCCGAGCAGTGTCTCGTGCGTCCCGTGCTGCACGATCCTGCCGCGGTCCAGCACGACGATGCGGTCCGCGTTCATGAGGCTCTGCACGCGGTGCGCGATGATGAAGGTGGTGCGTCCCTCCATCAGACCGTCGAGCGCCGCGCGGATCTCCGCCTCGGTCTCGGTGTCGACCGCGGACGTCGAGTCGTCCAGGATCAGGATGCGCGGGTTCTTTAGCAGGGTCCGCGCGATGGCCACGCGCTGCTTCTGCCCGCCCGAGAGCGTCACCCCGCGTTCGCCCACCAGCGTGTCGTAGCCGTCGGGGAAAGAGACGATCGAGTCGTGGATCGCGGCGGCCTTCGCGGCCGCGATCACCTCATCGTCCGAGACCGGCCGGTCGACGCCGATCTTGATGTTCTCCCGGATCGTCTTCGAGAAGAGGAACGGCTCCTGCTCCACGATGCCGATCTGGCTGCGCAGGTAGGTCCTGGGATAGTCCGTCAGGTCGACCCCGTCCAGCTTGATCGCGCCGTCGGTGTATTCGTAGAAGCGCGGCAGCAGGTTGACCAGCGTGGTCTTGCCCGAGCCGGTGGAGCCGAGCAGGGCGATCGCCTCGCCCGCGTTCACCTTCAGGTTGATGTCGCTGAGCACCGGCTGGGTCGGATCGTAGCCGAACGACACGAACTTGAACTCGATGTCGCCCTTCACCGGCCCGTCCGGCACGTGGGCGCCCTCATCCAGCGGCTCGCGCTCCTGGCTGATCACGTCGGTCACGCGGCGGTACGACACCATGCCGGTGGAGGTCTGCACGATGAGCCGCCCCAGGTTGCGCATGGGGAAGATGATCCACACCAGCAGGCCTGCGTAGGCCAGGTAGTCGCCGACCGTGATCTCGCCGTTGATCGCCATGAGCGCGCCCATCGCATAGCCGAAGAGCATCTGCGCGCCGCACAGGGTGTCGGACACCGGCCAGAAGAGCGCATGCGAGAGCATCAGGTACCTGCCGCGGCCGTACTTCGCCGCGTTCTCCTTCTCGAACTTGTCGCGCTCGTAGCCCTGCCGCGCGAACGCCTTGACCACGCGCACGCCGCTGAGATTCTCCTGCAGCACGGTGGACAGCGTGGCCTCCTGCTCCTGGTAACGCTCGTAAGCGCGCGAGATGCGCCTGAAGAAGTAGAGCGACGTGATCAGGATCAGGGGCATGACGACGACGGACAGCAGCGCGAGGCGCATGTTGATCCGCGTCAGCACGGTGAAGTTGATGGCGAACAACAGGAAGATGCGGCCGATGCCCAGCGCCTGCTCGCTGTAGAAGCGCCGCAGTGCGTCGACATCGGAGGTGCTGCGCTGGATCAATTCGCCCGTCTGCATGCGGTCGTGGTAGGCGAACGTGAGCCGCTGGATGTGGTCGTACAGGTAGTTGCGCAGCCGCCGCGCGATCCCTTCGGCCGTCTGTGCGGCCAGGCGGCCGCTGAGGAAGGTGAAGCCGCCCTCGATCAGGGCCAGGCCGATGAAGCCCGCGGCGATGGCGCCCAGGATGCCGGGCGCGCGCTCCTTCCCCAGCACGTTGTCGACGAAGTAACGCAGGAGCAGGTAGGTGGCGGTCTTGGCGCTCGCGCCGATGGCCAGGGAGACGGTCGCGCCGAGAAAACGCAGCCGGAAGCCCGTCCCCATCGCCCACAGGCCGGCCAGCCGGTTCGACGAGACCGCGTCCTTGAGATCGTAGTTGATTGCCGGCCGAGTTGCCGGCGCTGCTGTGGTCATCGCTGCGCTCCGCGTCCAAGGCGACCCCCGTCGGGCGTGGGTCGCAAACGCACAGTTTACCATCAACTGGCGATACAAACTAAATACGCAGGGTCGGCGTGTGGGTCGCGCCTGCTGCGTTGACAGCACCCTTGCGTGCGCGGAGTGAGATGCTATACTGGTCTCCAGCCCATCGTGCACCGGGGAACCTGACATGCCAACGAACCGTCACATTGCCATGAGATGCATGAGCCTTTGTACCCTGGCGCTGGCCGTCGCGCTGCTGGCGGCCTGCAGCGGCGCGGACGTGTCCGCGATCTACCTGGAGGCGAACCGCAGCCGCCTGGCCACGCCGGCAGCCGCGGGGGAGGCGGTCACCCAGTTCGTGGTCGCGCCGGGCTCGACCGCGCGCAGCATCGCGCAGAACCTCTCGGACCGGGGACTGATCTCGGATGCCCGGCTCTTCGAGGCGTTCGTGCGCGTCAACGGGCTGGCGGGCTCGCTCGAGGCAGGGACGTTTCAGCTTAGCCCCCACATGACGATTCCCCAGATCGCCTATGCGCTCACCGACGCGCGCGCGGCCGAGATCGCGGTGCGCGTGCGCGAGGGGTGGCGGCTGGAGCAGGTGGCCGACTACCTGGCGCAGAACACGCCGCTGGATGGGGCCGAGTATCGCCAGCGCGGCATCCAGGGCGTGCTCACGGGGATCGACACGGCGAGCTACGACTTCCTGGCGCTGCGGCCGCCGGGCGCGACGCTGGAGGGCTACCTGTATCCCGACACCTACCGCCTGCCCGCGGATGACACCACCGTGCTGGACCTGATGCAGCGCCAGCTGGACAGCTTCCGCGATCGGGTGATGCCCTTCTGGCGCGAGGCAGAAGCCGCGGGCGCGACCACCCTGACGCTCCACCAGGTGCTCACGGTCGCGAGCATCGTGGAGCGCGAGGCGGTGATCGACGACGAGCGGCCCATCATCGCGGGCGTCTACCTCAACCGGCTCGCACGCGACATCAAGCTGGAGGCGGATCCCACGGTCCAGTACGCCATGGGCTACCAGGCCGATTCCGGGCTGTGGTGGAAGGCGCCCGTCTACCTCGAGGAGTATGCCGGCGTCGAGAGCCCGTACAACACCTACAAGGTGAAGGGGCTGCCGCCCGGCCCGATCTGTGCACCCGGGCTGGCGAGCATCCAGGCCGTGCTCGACCCGGCGCAGCACGACTACCTGTTCTTCATGGCCAAGGGTGACGGCAGCGGGCGGCATTCGTTCGCGCGCACGTTCGACGAGCACCTCGAAAACGTGGAAGCGTACCGCCGCGGCAAGTAGGTGCGTCCCGGGCCCGCGAGGCGGCGCGCCTGCGAGATGCCCGGCGAGCGTGACTTGAGCCCGCGGGGCACGTCTTCACAGTTAGCGGAGTGGGGGAGGGGCGATGCGCGGGCGGTGGGGAGAGCAGACTTGGCCGGCGGGCCGGCTGGCCCGCCACATGGGCGCGGCCTCGATCCTGCTCGCCGTGCTGCTGCTCGGTGCGGCATGCATGCCGCCCGTCTCCCAACTGGGTCCCCGCCCGGCGCAGACCGCACTGGACGCGGCCGAGGCCTACCTGCAGCGCTACCAGCCCGGCCCCATCCCGCGCGTCTTCCAGACCTCGCGGCTCTACGATCGCAACGGCACGCTCATCGGCGAGCTGTGGAGCGAGGGCCGGCGCGTGTGGGTGCCGCTCAGCCGGATCTCCACCTACCTGATCGATGCCACGATCGCGGCCGAGGACGCCACTTTCTACAGCAACACCGGCGTGGACGCCGCGCGCGTCATCGGCGCGGCGCTGCAGAACTACGAGGAGGGACAGGTCGTCTCCGGTGCATCGACCATCACGATGCAGCTCGCGCGCAACCTCTTCCTCGGGCCGGACGAGCGCTACGAGCAGTCGATGGACCGCAAGCTGCTGGAGGCGGGCCTCGCCCAGGAGCTGACGACCCTCTTCACCAAGGACGAGATCCTGGAGATGTACCTCAACCTGGCCAACTACAGCCACCTCGCCTACGGGCCCGAGGCGGCCAGCCAGGTGTACTTCGCCAAGCCGGCAACCGAGCTCACCCTGGCCGAGGCGACCTTGATCGCGGGCATCCCCCAGCAGCCCGGCTACCTGGACCCCTATCGCAACCTGCCCGCGGTGAAGGCCCGCCAGCGCACCGTCCTCGACATGATGGTGCGCCACCGCCACCTGTCGCAGGCGAAGGCCGACGCGGCGTACAATGAGCCCATCGTCCTGAATCCCAACCCCGACCAGCCCATCAACAAGGTCCCGCACTTCGTCTTCTACGTGGAGGACGTGCTCAGCGCGCGGCTGGGGCCCGACGCGGGGTTGCGCTCCGGCCTGCTCATCACGTCGACGCTCGATCTGCGCTACCAGGAACTGGCGCAGGAGGTCGTGGCGAAGCAGGTGCAGGCACTCAAGCCCAAGCACGACCTGAACAACGCGGCGCTAGTCGCGATGTTGCCCCACAACGGCGAGATCGTGGCCATGGTGGGGAGCGCGGACTTCAATAACGAGGCGATCGCAGGCCAGGTCAACGTGACCCGCGCGCTGCGCCAGCCGGGCAGCGCGATCAAGCCCGTGCTCTATGCCGCCGCGCTGGACGATGGCCTCATCTCCCTGGCCACCGTGCTGTGGGACATTCCCGTCTCCTTCCCGATCACTGGCACGAAGCCGTACGTGCCGCGCAACTACGACGGCAAGTTCCACGGACCGATGACCGTGCGGACCGCGCTGGCGAACAGCTACAACGTGCCCGCGGTCAAGCTGCTCGACGCGGTCGGCGTCGACCGGATGCTGCGCGGCGCGGAGGTGATGGGCATCCGCAGCCTGTCACAGAGCGGGCGCACCTACGGCCTGGCGCTGACGTTGGGCGGCGGCGACGTCACCTTGCTGGAGCTGACGACGGCGTACACCGTCCTCGCGTCGGAGGGCCGCGCGGTCGCGCCGGAGCCGATCCTGCAGGCCACGGACGCGTACGGCCGGCCGGTGCTCGGCGCGCGGCGCCCGCAGGGCGAGCCGCTGCAGGCGGTCGCGCGGTCCACGGCCTTCCTGCTGACCGATATCCTGAGCGACAACGCCGCGCGCACGCCCATGTTCGGCGCGAACAGCACGCTCAAGCTGAGCGTGCCCGCGGCCGCGAAGACCGGCACCACGGATGACTGGCGCGACAACTGGACGGTGGGGTACACCCGCTACCTGGTCGCGGGCGCGTGGGCGGGCAACACCGACGGCCACCCGATGAAGCAGGTGAGCGGCGTCGCGGGCGCCGCGCCGATCTGGCACGAGTTTATGGAGGCGGTGCTGGCGCGGCCCGAGCTGCTGGCGACCGTTGCACCCGTGGCCGCGACGGACGAGGCGGGGTGGCAGTTCGAGCCGCCACCGGACGTCGAGAAGCGCGAGGCGTGCCCGCCGAAGATGACGTGCCGCGCGGGCGGCGAGTACTTCAGCACCGCCTGGATCGAGGCGGCCGGCAGCCTGGGTCCGCTGGCAGACAGCGTGGTCGAGGCCCAGTCCGCGCCCGTCTGGGCGAACCGGCCGGACGGCGGGCGGTGGACGGCCTACTGCACGACCGGGCCGGCCGCGACCCGGACGCTGCTGCGGCTGCCCCAGGCGCTCGGCCTCCCTCGGGCGACCGCTGCGGTCACGGATACCCTCACGGCTGCGGACGCCGCGGACCGGCCGCCCGCGGCGTCCGCAGCCCTGCGCGAGGTCGACAGGCTGCGCGCCGCAGCCTGGAGCCTGCGCACGCCCCTGCCGATCGACCTGGGCCCGTGCGACCAGCTGCCCGAGCTCGTGCGCCGCGCGTTGGCCGCGGATCCGAGGCAGGGTGACGGCAGCCTTTCGTTCCGCGCGGATCTGAGCGCCGCGATGAACCCGTCCGTCGGGCCGGCCACCGCGGCTGCTTCGCCCGCGGACGACGCGGTGCCGGTCGTAAGCGCGTCCCCGGCCGAGTTCCGCTTCGCGCTGGCGCAGGGCATCCGGAACCATGCGGAGTGCCCGGGGCACTACATCGTCGGCGCGGTGCTGAACCGGGGGGGTGCGCCCCTCGCCGGGGTGCACATCGCGATGGTGGACGAGTGGGGCAATCGGGCGGACGCGGTCAGCAAGAGCGGCGCGAACGACGCGGGGCAGTACGATTTCCCGATCAACAACTTCGCTAACCGCTACACGCTCACGGTGCTCGATGGGACCGGCGCGCCAATCAGCGCGCCGGTCACGGTGGAACATCTCCAGGGCTACGGCGGGGATTCGCCGTGCCACACGGTCATCTGGCAGGCCTACTGAGGCCGCGTCACAGGGCGCAGTAGCGGTCGATCTTGCGCCCGATCACTGCCAGGCTGTCCTCCCAGAAGCGGCGCTCGCGGATGTCGATGCCGAAGCGCGCGGCCAGGTCCGCGGCGGTGCCTTCGCCGGTCGAAGCCAGCAGGTCGACGTAGTCCGGCACGAATGCGGCCCCGCGCTGGCGGTAGATGGCATACAGCCCCGTTCCGAAGAGCAGGCCGAACGCGTACGGGAAGTTGTAGAAGGGCAGGTCCACGCTGTAGTAGTGCGGCTTCCACGTCCACATGTAGGGATGCAGGTGGTTGCCGTCCAGCCCGTCGCCGTAGGTGGCCTGCTGTGCGCGCGCCATCGCGTCGCAAAGGTCATCCACCGACAGCTCTCCGCCCGCGCGGCGCTCGAACACTTCCTTCTCGAACAGGAAGCGCGAGCTGATGTCGACGATGACCTGCGCGTCGCCGATCAGGGATGTCTCGAGGATGTTGAGCTGCTCCGCGGGGTCGGCTGTCTCCGCCAGCACCGCTTCCATGACGATAGTCTCGCACATGATCGACGCGGTCTCGGCGAGCACCATGGGCGTGACGGTCTGCAGCGGCGTCTTGCCCGCGCGGTAGTGGCACTCGTTGTGGAAGCCGTGCCCGAGCTCGTGCGCGAGCGTCGACACCTGGTCCAGGCTCCCGTCGAAGTTGCACATGATGCGTGATTCCCTCGGCGCGCGCACCCGCATGCAGAATGCACCCCCGCGCTTGCCCTCCCGCTGTTCCGCGTCGATCCAGCGGCGGTCGAATGCAGCCTGCGCGAACCCGCGGAGCATGGGCGAGAACGTCCCGAAGTGGGCGAGAATGAAGTCGCGGGCTTCGTCGAAGGTGTACGACTTCTTCGACGCCGCGGCCGGCGCCCACACGTCCCACCAGGCCAGGCGCTCCTTGCCCAGCCGCTGCGCCTTGCGATGCCAGTAGCGGTGGAACGTGGGGAACGCGTCCTGCATCGCCCCCATCATGGCGTCCAGCGTGGGGCGGTCGATGCGGGCGCGGTCGATCGCGCTGTGCAGCGCGTCCTCCCGTCCCCTTCGTCGGCTGAGGGTGACCCCGGTCCCCTTGATGCCGTTCATGCACGCGGCCAGCGGCTCGCCCGCGGAGGCCAACAGCGCAAGTTCCGCCTCGTAGGCGCGGCGCCGGACGTCCTCGTTCGGGTGCGAGTGCAGGTTGATGAGCGCGGGCAGCGGCATCTTTTTCACCACACCGTCGATCTCGAAGTCCGTGCTCAGCTGCGACGTCAGGACGCCCTGCAGGTTGGACCACTGGTTGGTGCTGCTCAGCGCCAGTTCTGCGGCCAGGCCCTCCAGCGCCTCGGGCATCAGGTACTTGCTCTGCTCGGCGGCTTCGCGCAGCGCGAAGGCGTGGCCGGCTGCGCGCTCGTCCGCAGCCAGCAGTCCATCCAGCACGGGCGGCAGCCTGCCGATCCACGCCTGCAAGCGGGTGGAGAGCTGCTGCAACCGCGCGCCCGTCATCTCGAACTCGGAGTCCAGCCGGCGTGCCAGGAGGTTGTGCGAGTCGGTGGCGACGAACGAGTGGATGTAGGGACCAATCGTGCCGGCCTGCTCGTAGAGCGCGTTGAACCGGTCGAGTGCTTCGCCCAGCACCGCGGCGACATGCGCGACGGGTGCCTCCGGGCCTGACCCGGCCAGGTTCTCATCGAAGAACCGCTCGAGGTCGGTCACCTGGCGGTCATGATCGGCCATCGCATCCTTGAAACCGGCCGATTCGAGCCCGGGGTAAACGTTGGAGAGATCCCATCGGGGGGGTGTCGAAGTCATTGATTCGCTCCTTTCGTCCATCTCAACTCAGGTCAGGGTAGGGCCAGCGTCAGCCCGGCGGGGCAGTGATCGGACCCCCTGACGCCGGGCAGGATGAAGGCCCCGGTGATGTGGGGCGCGAGGTCGGGCGTGACGAAGAAGTAGTCGATGCGCCAGCCGATATTTCGCTCGCGTGCCTGGCCCCACTGCAGCCACCACGTGTACGCGCCAACCTCGTCGGGGTGGCAGTGGCGGAACGAGTCGACATAACCGGCTGCCACGACACGGTCCAGCCAGGCGCGCTCCTCGGGCAGGAAGCCCGTGCTGTTCTCGTTCGCCTTCGGCCGCGCCAGGTCGATCGGCCGGTGCGCGGTGTTGACGTCGCCGCAGAAGATGAGCGGCTTGCCGTGCGACCGCCTTACTTCGCAGAAGTCCAGGAATGCATCGTAGAAGTCGAGCTTGTAGGGCACGCGCTCCTTGTCCCGGCCGCCGTTGGGAAAGTAGCAGTTGACGAGGGTGAACGCGTCGTACTCCGCCACGATCGTGCGGCCTTCGTCGTCGAACTCGGGGCGGCCGATGCCGAAGGAGACCGCGCGCGGCTCGCGGCGGCTGAAGATGGCGGTGCCCGAGTGGCCCTTCTTGCGCGCCGAGGCCTGCCACGCGGTGTAGTAGGGTGGCGGCGCGACCAGGTCCGCGGGGAGCTGGTCGATCTCCGCGCGCGTCTCCTGCAGGCAGAGGATGTCGGGCGCGGCGTCGGTCAACCAGGTGAGGAAGCCGGCGCGGTGGATGGCGCGCGCGCCGTTGATGTTCCAGGAGAGGAGGGTGATGGTCATGATAGGGGGGAGTATACCGGCCGCGGGTCGAACGCGCAACCGCGCGATTGCCCGTCACCCGGCGGCCGCCCGCCCGTAAACTGGCGGGCTACCAAGCCACGCCCGGTGAACCGGGCTGATTCTGGTGGCCCATCCGGTTCCAGCCCCATTCATGGGGCGCTGCTGTGTAGCACGGACGTCAACGTCCGGGCGTTGGGCTCGCCGCGCCGGCCCCGCCTGCGTGATCGTAGTTCTCGTCTACCGGCTCACGCGGATGCGGGGGTTCAGGACGCCGTACAGCAAGTCCGCCGCGAGGTTGGAGAGGCTGAAGATAGCCACGATCACCATGCTGCACGCCTGAATCAGCGTCAGGTCCCGGCGTTGGATGCCATAGACGAGGAGCCGGCCCAGTCCGGGATAACCGAAGAGCTGCTCGGTGACGATCAGGCCCCCGATGAGATAACCGATGCCCATGGCCACCACCGTGACCGTCGGCAGGAGCGCATTGCGGAGGACGTGTTTGAATAACACCTGCGTCGGCGGCAGGCCCTTGAGCTCCGCTGCCCGAACGTAATCGGTCTTCAGGACATCGATCGTGCTGGCGCGCGTCATCCGCGCCACGTAGCCCAGGCTGGTCAGGCTGACCGTGATCGCCGGCAGGATCAGAAAGCGAAACGCCTCCCTGAAGGTTGCGTCGGGTGCAATGGATGAGTTGGCCGGCAGCACCTTCAGAGAGAACGCGAAAAACGCGATCAGCAGGAGCCCGGTGACGAACTCCGGCAGGCCGACGAAGGCCATGGTTGCGGCTGAGATGGCCTGGTCAGCGATCTTCTCGCGCTTCAGCGCCGCAATGACGCCCAACAGGATGCCCAACGGCACGTAGAAGAGGAGCGACACCGCGCCCAGCATGGCCGAATTGCGCAGCCGCGCCATGATCATGGGCTGCACGGGCTGCCGGCTGGTCATCGAATTGCCCCAGTCACCGGTGACAAAGCCGCCAAGCCAGTCCAGATACTGGACGGTGATCGGCCGGTTTAGGCCGAGCTCCTCTCGCAGGTTCGCCACCGCTTCAGGAGTGGAGAACTGACCCAGGACCACCTGCGCAACGTCACCCGGCAGGAACTGGGTCGCGGCAAAGATGACGATCGACGCCAGGAGCATGGTCAGAAGGATGAAGCCCAGGCGGCGGAGCAAGTAGGTAGCCATCGACTTCTCCTTCTACTCGCAGGGCGCGCCGAGCGGCGTTTGGCGCCGTCGAAGCTCTTCCGGCGGGATGTGGCAGCAGATGCGATGATCGTTGCCCGCGTCCTGCCAGGGCGGTTCCGTTGTCTCGCAGACCTCACCGATCTTGCGCGGGCAGCGCGTGTGGAACCGGCACCCTTCAGGGATGTCGACCGCGCTCGGCACTGCCCCATGCAGGCGGATCCGCTCCTGCTGAGCGTCCGGGTCAGGGATCGGCATGGCGGACAGGAGCGCCTCGGTGTATGGGTGAAACGGGGGGGAGAAGACCGATTCGGCCGACCCGACCTCCCAGAGACGTCCCAGGTACACGACCGCGATCCAATCCGCCAGGTGCAGGACGGCCGCGAGGTCGTGCGAGATGAAGAGATAAGACGTCTTCTTCTCGGCCTGCAGCTCCTCCAGGAGGTTCATGAGCGAGGCCTGCACCGACACGTCCAGGGAGGAGATGGGCTCATCGCAGATCATCAGTGTGGGATCGGCGGCAAACGCCCGCGCAATCGCCACGCGCTGCTTTTCACCGCCGCTGAGCTCGTGGGGCAACCGGCTGGTGTATTCTTGGGGGAGGTTGACCGCCTGGAAGAGCGCCTTGACCCGCGCATCGATCTGGTGCTTGGGAACCTTCCCCAGGAGTTCGAGCGGTCGCGCGACGCTCTGGCCGACCGTCTGCTGCGGATTCAGCGACGCGTCCGGGTTCTGGAAGAC